>JBFLYF010000217.1:0-5558 GCA_040756795.1 Pseudomonadota bacterium | reverse complement strand
AATGCGCACATATGAGATCGGGCTCCGTCCCCGAATTTCGCTTTACGGCATCTGGATCTTGCCCCCGCCCGGCATCCCCCCCGGCGGCAGGCCGCCCTGCGGGATGACGATCGAGGAGGCCGCCTGGCGGCGCAGCTCCTGCAGCTCCTTCACCGCGCGCTCGATCGCCGCCTTGGCCGCGGGGCCGAAGAGCTTCGCCGCCTCCTCCAGCGTCTTCGCCTCGAGCGCGAACGTGATCGGCAGCGTGCCGATCTGGCTGAGCACCTGCGTCTCGCCGACGTAGAGGACCTCGCGCGCGCCGTCGCGCGTGCCGTCGCCCTTCACCGGCGTCATGCGGCGGATGGTGCCGACGCGCCGGTCGGTGAAGATCTCCTCGAGCCAGAGATCCTTCGGGTTCATGTCCGGCTCCATGCCGCGCTCGTCGGGTCGGGTTGCCATGGCGGTCTCGCCTGCGAATCGAGGAATGAGAGAATTGTCGCATGAAAGTTTCCATCCTCGACGACTATCACGACACGCTGCGCACGCTCGCCTGCTTCGCGAAGCTCCGGGGCCACGAGATCACGGTCTGGAACGACCACCTGCAGGAGCTCGAGCCGCTCGCCGCGCGGCTCGCCGGGGCCGAGGCGCTGGTGCTGATCCGCGAGCGCACGCAGATCCGCGCGCCATTGCTGGAAAGGCTGCCGAAGCTGCGCCTCATCAGCCAGCGAAGCGTCTGGCCGCATATCGACATCGACGCCTGCACGCGCCTCGGCATCATCGTCTCCTCGAACATGCATGCCGGCACACCCTCCTACGCAACCGCCGAGCTGACCTGGGGATTGATCCTCGCCGCGGCGCGCCAGATCCCGCAGCAGATGAATTCGCTCAGGGCGGGCGCCTGGCAGGCGGGCGTGGGCTCCACGCTGCGCGGCAAGACGCTCGGCATCTTCGGCTACGGCCGCATCGGCGCCGTGGTCGCCGGCTACGGCAAGGCCTTCGGCATGAAAGTGCTCGCCTGGGCGCGGCCCGAGTCGCTCGAGCGAGCGAAAAGAGACGGCCACGCCGCAGCCGCGAGCAAGGAGGCGTTCTTCGCCGAGTGCGACGTGCTCTCGCTGCACATGCGGCTCGTCCCGGCTACGCGCGGCATCGTCACCGCCGCCGACCTCGCGCGCATGAAACCTGCCGCGATCCTCGTAAACACCAGCCGCGCGCCGCTCATCGAGCCCGGCGCGCTGGTGGCCGCGTTGAAGGCCGGCCGCCCCGGCTGGGCCGCGGTAGACGTCTACGAGAAGGAGCCGCTGCGCGACACCGCGGACCCGCTGCTCAACCTGCCGAACCTCGTCTGCACGCCGCACATCGGCTACGTCTCGCGCGAGGAGTACGAGCTGCAGTTCAGCGACATCTTCGACCAGATCGTCGCTTACGCCGCCGGCAAGCCCATCAACGTCGTGAATCCGGACGTACTGAAATCCTCCGCCTTGCGACGTTGACGATCCGGCAGGCGTAGACTTCGGTCCTCGAAGGGAGGCAACCATGAAACCAGAGCTGTTCTATCTCGCGCTCGTCACCGTGCTCACCGGCCTGCTGTGGATCCCGTACATCATCGATCGCGCGATGGTGCGCGGGCTGATGGACGCCGTGGGCTATCCGGAGAACCCCAAGCCGCAGTCGGCGTGGGCGCAGCGGCTGATCAAGGCGCACTACAACGCGGTGGAGAACCTGGTGGTCTTCGCGGCGCTGGTGCTCACCGCGCACGCCGCCGGGATCTCGAACAACGCCATCGCGGCCTCGAGCATGGTCTATTTCTGGGCGCGCGTCGTGCACGCGGTGTCGTACGCGTTCGCCATTCCCTGGGTGCGCACGCTCTCGTTCACGGTGGGGTTCCTGTCGCAGGCGTGCATCGCCTGGCAGATCCTCGCCCGCTAGAAGCGAAAATCGAAAATCGGGGTCAGAGCCGGGCTACTTCAGGTTCTTCAGGTTCATCGCCACCATCGAGAGCTGCAGGGTGATGGCGTCCTGCCCGGGCTTTTCCTGGATCCAGGTGAGCGCGGCGACGACGCTGGCGCCGATTTCGCTGTTGGACATGGTCTCGACGGCGGCGAAGCGCTCGCTCAGTTCCTTCAGGCCCGCCGCCTCGGCGAGCGCGCGCACCTTCACCAGGCGCTCGATGATCCCCTGCCGATCGAGGTTCGTGGGCCAACGCAAAGTTTCGTTGCCGCTATCAGGCATTTCTTATCTCCTTGTCCTGAACGCTAGCCGCTGCTCCGCCGCATGAATATTGAAAAATCACGTTTTTACAGTTCCTTACGAGGAGACCGACAAGCGGCGCCGTTTCACGGACGAACGCCGAACCAGCTGCGGCCCGGGGTGCGCAGGGGTGCGGCCAGCTCGGCGAACTCGCAGAGGAGCCGCCGCGTGTCGCGCGGATCGATGATCTCCTCGATGTCGAAGCGCTCGGCGCTGCGCAAGGGGGAGGCGAAGCCGCGGATGCGCGCCTCGATCTCGTCGCGCTTCGCGGCCGGGTCGGCGGCGGCCTCGATCTCCGCCTTGTACGCCGCCTCGAGGCCCCCGGCGATCGGCAGCGAGCCCCACTCGGCCGAGGGCCAGGCGACGCGCATGCAGTAGCGCGAGGAGTTCTGGTGCAGCGCGCCCGCGACGCCGAACACCTTCCTCACGATCACCGAGCACCACGGCACCGTCGACTGCAGGATCGCGCTCGCCGCGCGCATCCCGGCGCGGATCGTGCCCTCCTGCTCGGCCTGCGGCCCGATGAGGAAGCCGGGGCAATCGACCAGATGCACCACCGGCAGGTGGAAGGTCTGCGCGAGGTCGACGAAGCGCGTGATCTTCTCCGAGGCGCGCGCGGTCCAGGCGCCGCCGTACTGCATCGAGTCGCCCGCCATCAGCGCCACCGGCCAGCCGGCAAGGCGCGCGAGCCCCGTGACGATGGTGCGGCCCCAGAGCCGGCCCATCTCGAAGAACGAGCCGCGATCCACCACCGCCTCGATGATCCGGCGCATCGCGTAGGTCTTGCGCGGGTCGCGCGGCACCGCCTCGAGCAGCCAGGGCTCCTTGCGCTCCGGGTCGTCCTCGCTCGGCTGCCGCGCCGCCAGCTCATGCACGGACGACGGAAGATAGGAGAGGAACCTGCGCGTGCGCGCGAAAGCGTCGTATTCGCTCCCGGCTTCGTCGTCCACCGCGCCGTTGCGCGTGTGGATGTGGCTGCCGCCGAGCTCGTTCTTCTCGAACTTGCCGTGGGTCCACTCGACCACCGGCGGGCCCGCTACGAACATCTGCGAGCTGCCCTTGACCATCACCGAGTAGTGGCTCGCCACCACGCGCGCCGCGCCGAGCCCCGCCACCGACCCCAGCGCGAGCGAGACCACCGGCACCTCGGACAGGTTCCCGGTCCACCAGTCCCAGAGGAAGGCCTTGGGCATCGGCGAATGGCCCTGCAGCTCCAGGTTCTTCACCGAGCCGCCGCCGCCCGTGCCGTCCACCAGGCGCACCAGCGGCAGGCGCAGGTCGCAGGCCATGCGCTCGATCGCGAGGAGCTTCCCCCTGATGCCGCCGTCGTTCGCGCCGCCGCGCACGGTGAAGTCGTCGCCCGCCACCGCGACCGCGCGCCCGGCGATGCGCCCGCGCCCGATGACCAGGTTCGCGGGCCGGAAGTCCGCGAGCTCGCCCTGCTCGCCGTACCGCGCGACGCCCGAGAGCGCGCCGATCTCGTGGAACGACCCGGAGTCGAGCAGCCGCTCGATCCTCTCGCGCACCGTGAGCTTGCCGCCCGCGTGCTGGCGCGCGACCTTCTCCGGCCCGCCCATCTTCTGCGCCAGCGCCTCGCGCCGGCGCAGCTCCTCGATCTCCCTTTCCCAGCCCATGGCGCTCAGAGTTTAAGCGCGATCACGCCAGCGAGCACCGCCGCCGCGCCGGCGAGGCGCTGGCGGAGGTGGCCTTCCCTGAGCAGCCACGCCCCGATCAGCGCGGCGAAGATCACCGATGTCTCGCGCAAGGCGGCGACGATCGCGATCGGCGCCCGCGTCATGGCCCAGAGCGCGATGCCGTAGGACAGTCCGGAAAGCGCCGCACCGGCGAGCCCGCGGCGCCAGTGGCGCGCGGCGTGCGCAAGGAAGGCGCCGCGCCTGAGGACGAGCACCGCGAGCCCGAAGGGCAACCCCATGAAAACGAACAGCCAGACGACGTAGCGCAGCGCGTCGCCCGAGGCGCGCACCCCGGCGCCGTCGGCGAGCGTATAGACGGCGATGATGAGCGCATTGGCGAGCGCCCATGCGGTGGCGCGGCGGCTCGCGCCGCCGCCGGCAAGCCCCAGCGAGAGCACGCCGCCGCAGATCAGGAGCACCCCCGCCCACGCGGGCGCGGCGAGCGCCTCGCCCAGCCACAGCCACGTTGCCGCGGCGACAAGCAGCGGCGCCACCCCGCGCATGATCGGGTAGCCGTGCGAAAGATCGCCCGCGCGATAGGCCCCCGCCAGCGTCGCGTAGTAGCCGACATGCACCGTGACTGACGCCGCCATGTAGGGCCACGACGCGGGCGCAGGCGGCGGCACGGCCGCGGCAAGGCCGAGCGCCGCGACCGTGCCCGCGAGCGCGACCAGCGCGGTGTCGAGCACCGGATCGCTGCCGGACTTGATCAGCGCATTCCAGGCCGCGTGCGCGAGCGCCGCGCCGAGCACGGCGAGCGTGACGCCGAGGGACAGTTCCAAAATGTGGCCGTCGCGGGAGTCCGGTTTGCACTATTATCGCCGCATGCGCCGCACGCCGCTCTATGCCGCGCATCGCGCCGCCGGGGCGAAGCTGGTGGAGTTCGCCGGCTGGGAGATGCCGCTCCACTACGGCTCGCAGCTCGAGGAGCACCACGCGGTGCGCCGCGACGCGGGCATGTTCGACGCCTCGCACATGCTCGCGGCGGACGCCGAGGGTCGCGGCGCGCGCGATTTCCTGCGCCGCGCGCTCGCCAACGACGTCGAGCGGCTGCGCGCGCCGGGCAAGGCGCTCTACAGCTGCATGCTCGCCGAGGACGGCGGCGTGATCGACGACCTGATCGTCTATCGGCTCGGCGAGGAGCGCTACCGGATGGTTCTGAACGCCGCCACGGCCGACAGCGACCTCGCCTGGCTCGAGTCGCTGCGGCCCGACGGCGTGCGGCTGCGCCCACGGCGCGAGCTCGCGATGCTCGCGGTGCAGGGCCCGCGCGCGCGCGAAAAATTCTGCGCCGCGCTGCCCGAGCTGCGTGCGGCAAGCGAGCCGTTGCAGGGGTTTTTCGCTGCGGAAATCGACGACGCTTTCGTGGCGCGCACCGGCTATACGGGCGAGGACGGCCTCGAGCTGCTGCTGCCGGCCGAGCGCGCCGGGGAAACCTGGCGGCGCCTGCTCGCCGCCGGGGTGCGGCCCTGCGGCCTGGGGGCGCGCGACACGCTGCGGCTGGAAGCCGGCATGAACCTCTACGGCCAGGACATGGACCGCGGCGTCACGCCGCTCGAATGCGGGCTCGCCTGGACGGTGGCGCTCGCCAGCGCGCGCGACTTCGTGGGCAGGCAGGCTCTCGAGCGGCGCGTCCCG
>JBFLYF010000216.1:0-5592 GCA_040756795.1 Pseudomonadota bacterium | reverse complement strand
GCAGCCGAGCGCCGCGACCTGCGCGCCGATCAGCTCGAGCAGCGCGGCGAGCGCGAGCACCAGCGCCATGACCGCGGCGCTGCCGGCGCCGAGCAGCGAGCGGCGCAGGCGCGGAGCGTGCGTGCGCTTTCCCTCCATGCCCCGATTTTACCGGGACGCGGGGAGGCGGCCTCGGGCAGCTTACTGCGGGCGCGGGCTTTCGCGCGTGATCTCGCGGCGCAGCTCGCGGAAGCGCTCGAGCGGCTCGTCGCCGAACAGCGGATCGCGCAGGTCGGGCGCCGCCGCGGCCACGGCTTCCCAGTCCTTCGCGGTGAGCAGCTCGCCCGCGCGCGGCAGGATGCGGACTTCCTCGGTCGCGAGGTGGTTGCGGTAGTAGACGAGGTAGGTCGCCGCCGCGGCCTCGACCTCGGCGCGCGGCACGAAGGCGCCGTCGACGATCTTCTCGAGCAGCGCGAGCAGCGCCTCGCCGGTGTGGGCGATGACGCGGTGCTCCTGCATCAGCCGGCTGATCTCCATGCGCCTCCCCGGGTCGCGCTTGGCCAGGATGGCGAACGCCGCGTCCTCGCGCGGGTGGTGCACCTGGTCGGAGTAATGGCGCAGGTAGAAGACGACGTCGCGCATCAGCCCGTAGTTGGCGTCGCCGCCGTCGTGGAACACGCCGATCTGCTCCTCGAGCAGCCTGAGCAGGCGCGCGAAATACTGGTGGTCCTGGTGCCAGACCGCGATCGGATCGGCCGCCGGATGGGCCTTCGCATGGGCGTTTTGCATGCGCCCATACTGCCTCGGCCGGAGGAGCGTGATTTGACCGGGGTCAAATCAAGGCCGGAAGGCTACGACCCCGCCTCGCGCAGCGCCTTCTCGGCCCGGTCGAACCGCTCCTGGGCTCGATCGATCGCCCTTTGCAGCTCCTCCTGCCGTGCCCAGTAGGCGTCATTGAGCCGCGCACGGCCGCTCACCGTGCCGGTGCGCTCCCCGGGCAGCGGCTCCTCGCCCGCGAGCTTCGCGGCGCGCGCAGCGGCGAGCGCCTCGCGCGCCTCATTGCGCTCGCGCCACAGCCGGTCGCGCGTCGCAAGCTGGTCGCTGACGCGCTTCTCGGCCGCGCGCTCGTCGGCAGAAATCGAAAACCGCCGGCCGGGCGGGCCGGAAGCCGGAATGCTCGAGGGCAGCTCCTTCTCGACTTCCGTCCCGGGCAGCTTCTCGCTCGAATACACCACGCGGCCATCGGGCTGCTTGAGCTTGTAGAGCGGCGCCTGCGCGAGCGCGCAGGTGGCGCCGCCGAGCAACAGCGGCACGAGCAACGTTTTCGCGAAATGCATCACGACCCGTTAGACGGACGCGAGGAAAAAGAGTTCTGCGCGAGCAGTGGCTGGCTCCCCGACCAGGGCTCGAACCTGGGACCTGCGGATTAACAGTCCGTCGCTCTACCAACTGAGCTATCGGGGATCCGGAAGAGGGCGCAATTCTAACGGATTACCTTGGCGATCGCGTCCGCGACGTAATCGACGTTCCTGGAAGTGAGCGCGGCGACGCAGATGCGCCCGGAGTCGATCGCATAGATCGAGAACTCCTTGCGCAGGCGCTCGACCTGCGCTTTGCTCAGCCCCGAGTAGGAGAACAGGCCGCGCTGCTTCAGCACGAACGAGAAATCCGAGCCCGGCGCGCGCTTCTGGATCCCCTCTACGAACGCCTTGCGCATCGCCTTGATGCGCTCGCGCATGCCGCCGAGCTCCTTCTCCCAGAGCTGGCGCAGCTCGGGCGTGCCGAGCACGCGCGCCACGATGTCGCCGCCGTGCGTCGGCGGGTTGGAGTAGTTGGCGCGCACGACCTTCTTCAGCTGCGACAGCACGCGCCCCGCCTCGTCGGCCGAGCCGGCGACGACGGTGAGCGCGCCCACGCGCTCGCCGTAGAGCGAGAACGACTTGGAGAACGAGCTCGACAGGAACACCGGCTGCATGGCGCTTGCGAACAGGCGCGGCGCGTAGGCGTCCGCATCCACGCCGTCGGCGAATCCCTGGTAGGCGAGGTCGAGGAAGGGGACGATGCCGCGCGCGCGCACCACTTCGAGCACCTGCTGCCATTGCCCCTGGTCGAGATCGACGCCGGTGGGGTTGTGGCAGCACGAATGCAGCACCGCGATCGAGCCCGCCGGCATGGCGCGCAGCGCGCCGAGCATCCCGCTGAAGTCCAGGCCGTGCGTGCGCGCGTCGTAGTACGGGTACTCGCGCACCGCGAAACCCGCACCTTCGAAGATGGCGCGGTGGTTCTCCCAGCTCGGCGCGCTGATCCAAACCGTGGCGCCCGGGTCGAGCTGGCGCAGGAAATCCGCGCCCACCTTCAGCCCGCCGGTGCCCCCGAGCGCCTGAACCGTTACGATTTCCTTCTCTTTCAGGGGGGGAAATTCAGGGCCAAAAAGCAATTCCTGAACGGCCCGGTCATAAGCCGCCAGACCGTCGATCGGCAGGTAGGTCCACGGCGCGCCGCTCCTGGCGCGCGCTTCCTCGGCGCGCCGCACGCACTCGAGCAGCGGCACCTTGCCGTTGTCGTCGTAATAGACGCCCACGCCGAGGTTGACCTTGTTCGGGTTCTGGTCGGCGACGAATTGCTCGGTAACGCCGAGGATCGGGTCCTTCGGCGCCATCTCTACCGCGGCGAGGGGGGAGGGGGAGCGCGGTGCGTTCATTCTGCTAGACTGAAAGGTTCGTTATTGCGCTGCAATAGTCTACCCGTGGATCTCGCTTTTCCCAATAGCCCGTTCAAGCTGCACCAGCCGTACCCGCCGGCCGGCGACCAGCCGGAGGCGATCGAGAGCCTGGTGCAGGGGATGCTCGACGGGCTCGCCTTCCAGACGCTGCTCGGCGTCACCGGCTCGGGCAAGACCTTCACCATGGCCAACGTGATCGCGCGCCTCGGCCGTCCGGCGCTGGTGCTGGCGCCGAACAAGACGCTCGCCGCGCAGCTGTACTCGGAGTTCCGCGAGTTCTTCCCGGAAAACGCGGTCGAGTACTTCGTCTCCTACTACGACTACTACCAGCCCGAGGCCTACGTGCCCTCGCGCGACCTGTACATCGAGAAGGATTCCTCGATCAACGAGCACATCGAGCAGATGCGCCTCTCGGCCACAAAGTCGCTGATGGAGCGGCGCGACGTGGTGATCGTAGGGACCGTGTCGGCGATCTACGGCATCGGCGATCCGTCGGAGTACCACGGCATGATCCTGCACCTGCGCCAGGGCGAGAAGCTGGCGCAGCGCGACGTCATCGCGCGCCTGGTGGCGATGCAGTACGAGCGCAACGACCTCGACTTCCGCCGCGGCACCTTCCGCGTGCGGGGCGAGGTGATCGACGTTTTTCCCGCCGAGCACGCGGAGCATGCGGTGCGGATCTCCCTGGAGGACACTTCCATAGGGAAGATCGAGATCTTCGACCCGCTCGCCGGACGCGTGCTGCATCCCGTGGCGCGCTTCACGGTCTATCCGTCGAGCCACTACGTCACGCCGCGCGCGACCACGCTGCGCGCCATCGAGGCGATCAAGGTGGAGCTCGCCGCGCGCATCGAGCTCTTCCAGAAGGCCGGGCGCCCGGTCGAGGCGCAGCGGATCGAGCAGCGCACGCGCTTCGACCTCGAGATGCTCGCGGAGCTGGGCTTCTGCAAGGGCATCGAGAACTACTCGCGGCACCTCTCCGGGCGCAAGGCGGGCGAGCCGCCGCCGACCCTGATCGACTACCTGCCGCCCGACGCACTCATGATCATCGACGAGAGCCACGTCACGATCGGCCAGCTGGGCGGCATGTACCGCGGCGACCGCGCGCGCAAGGAGAACCTGGTCGAGTACGGCTTCCGCCTGCCGTCGGCGCTCGACAACCGGCCGCTGCGCTTCGACGAGTTCGAGGCCGTGGTGCGCCAGACCGTGTTCGTCTCGGCGACGCCCGCCGACTACGAGGCGCGCAAGTCGGCGCAGGTGGTCGAGCAGGTGGTGCGGCCCACCGGGCTGGTCGATCCGCAGGTGAGCGTGCGGCCGGCATCGGCGCAGGTCGACGATTTGCTCTCTGAAATAGGTCTTAGAGTAAAAAAGCACGAACGCGTGCTCGTGACCACACTCACCAAACGCATGGCCGAGGAGCTGACCGAGTACCTCGCCGAGCACGGCGTCAAGGTGCGCTACCTGCACTCGGAGGTCGAGACGGTGGAGCGGGTGGAGATCATCCGCGACCTGCGCCTGGGCGAGTTCGACGTGCTGGTCGGCATCAACCTGCTGCGCGAGGGCCTCGACCTGCCCGAGGTGTCGCTGGTGGCGATCCTGGACGCCGACAAGGAGGGGTTCCTGCGCTCGGAGCGCTCGCTCATCCAGACCATCGGCCGCGCGGCGCGCCACATCAACGGCGCGGCGATCCTGTATGCAGATGTCATGACCGACTCGATGAAGCGCGCGATTGCCGAAACCGAGCGCAGGCGGAACAAACAGCTTCTCTATAACAAGCAAAAATCCATTACGCCCAAGGGCGTCATGAAGCGCATCAAGGACCTGATCGACGGCGTGTACGACGCCGAGGAGGCGGCGCAGGAGCTGAAGGCCGCGCAGCTCGAGGCGCGCTACGAGGCGATGAGCGAGAAGCAGCTGGCGCGCGAGATCCGCGCGCTCGAGAAGCAGATGCTCGGCTACGCGCGCAACCTCGAGTTCGAGAAAGCGGCCGAGGCGCGCGACCGGCTCGCCGAGCTCAAGAAGCGCGCCTTCGGCGTCGAGCTCGCCTCGGAATGAAGATCCTGCTGGTCTGCACCGGGAACATCTGCAGGTCGCCTTCCGCGGAAGGTGTTCTCAAAGAGCTTTCCAGGAAAGAAAACCTCGATCTGCACATCGATTCCGCGGGCACCCACGACTACCACGTCGGCGAGGCGCCGGACCGGCGCGCGGTCGCGCACGCGCGGCGGCGCGGCTACGACCTCTCGGGGCTGCGCGCGCGGCAGGTCGAGACGGCCGACTTCGAGCGCTTTGACCTCATCCTGGCGATGGACCGCGGGCACCTGCGCATCCTCGAGCGGCTCTGCCCGCGGGAGCGCCGGCACAAGCTGCGCCTGTTCGCGGCCGGCGAGGACGTTCCCGACCCGTACTACGGCGGGCCGGAGGAGTTCGAGCGCGCGCTCGACCTGATCGAGGCGGCCGCGCGCCGCCTGATCGACGAGCTACGCGCTCACTTGCGCGTCTCGACCTGAACCAGCGGCTCGCTCGCCTCCGGGGCCGCGGGCCGCTCGCGCCGCGGCCGGCCGAGGTGCTCGGGCTCCGGCCCGGGCGGCTGGACGCGGACTTTTGACGAATCGGTTTCCACCATCTGCAGGCCCGAGCCTTCCAGTATTGCCTTCGGATCGACCCGAGGCGTCTCCGGGCGCGGCGCTTCTGTGCGCGGCGCTTCGGCCTGAGGCGGCTCCGCAATCGACGCGATCGGCGCGACGGGTGTCGGCTCCTGCGCCGCGGCCGCTTCGCGCCGCGCTTCGGCCTCGACCGCCTCGCGCTGCTGCTTCAGGCGATGCTCCTCGAGCTGCTGCGCATAGACCGAATGGTCCGGCCGCTGCATTTCGGGCCTGCGCTCGCCGCGCTCC
>JBFLYF010000215.1:0-5595 GCA_040756795.1 Pseudomonadota bacterium | reverse complement strand
GCGCGCCGGGGTCCGGGCGCGCAGGCCACGGTGTCGCTCGTGGAGCAGGCGGCGGCGCCCGCCGGCGCGCCGGCCGCGCCCGGCGCGCACCGGGCCGACTCGTATCACGACGCGGTGCAGAAGGCGACGCCCGCCGTGGTCAACATCTTCACCACCAAGGAGGTGCGCGCGCCGCGCAACCCGCTGCTCGACGATCCCCTCTTCCGGCGCTTCTTCGGCGAGCAGCTCGGCGACGACCCGCAGAAGGCGACCAGCCTCGGCTCGGGCGTGATCGTGAGCGCCGCGGGCTACATCCTCACCAACAACCACGTCGTCGAGGCGGCCGACGAGATCGAGGTCGCGCTGCCCGACGGCAAGAAGCTGCTCGCCAAGGTGGTCGGCAACGACCCGGAAACCGACCTCGCGGTGCTGCGCGTGGAGGCGAAGAACCTGCCGGCGATCACCTTCGGATCGTCGGAAGCGCTGCGCGTGGGCGACGTGGTGCTCGCGATCGGCAACCCCTTCGGCGTAGGGCAGACGGTGACCGCGGGGATCGTCTCGGCGCTCGGGCGCTCGGGCCTCGGCATCAACGTGTTCGAGAACTTCATCCAGACCGACGCGCCGATCAACCCGGGCAACTCGGGCGGCGCGCTGGTGGACGCGCGCGGCAACCTGATCGGCATCAACACCGCGATCTACTCGCGCACCCCCGGCGGCGCCTCGCTCGGCATCGGCTTCGCGACGCCGGTGTCCACCGCCAAGATGGTGCTCGAGCAGATCGTCAAGTCCGGCGCGGTGACGCGCGGCTGGATCGGCGTCGAGCTGCAGCCGATCACGCCGGCGCTCGCCGAGTCGTTCAAGCTCGGCACGCTGGAAGGCGCGATCATCAACGGCGTGCTGAACGGCGGGCCCGCGGACAAGGGTGGGGCCAAGCCCGGCGACGTGCTGGTCGCGATCGAGGGCAGGAAGGTCGCCGATCCGCAGAGCGTGCTCAACCTCGTCACCAGCCTCGCGCCCGGCACGCCGGCGAAGGTGAAGGTGAAGAGGAAGGGCGAGGAACTCGAGCTCGCCATCACCGTGGGGCGCCGGCCCAAGCCCCAGGCGCGCCCGGAATGAGCAAATCCCCGCGCCTGCCGCGCGACGCGGCGAGCATCCGCAAGCTCGCGGCGCGCTCGATGTTCGACCTGTTTTCCAGCATGAGCGAGGGCATGATGCTGGTGGACCGCGCCGGGCGCGTGGTCTGGATCAACGACAGCTACAAGAAGTTCCTGCCCGCGCTCGGCTTCAAGGACGAGTCGGAGTTCGTAGGCCGCCCGGTCGAGCAGGTGGTGCCGAACACGCTCATGCCCCTCGTCATCGAGACCGGCAAGCCGATCCTCGTCGACCTGCTCACCAACAAGGCGGGCACCTTCGTCGTCTCGCGCATCCCGCTGCGCGACGAATCGGGCGAAGTGATCGGCGCGCTCGGCATGGTGCTGTTCGACCACCCGGAGACGACGCTGCAGCCGCTGATCGCGAAGTTCGCGCGCCTGCAGAAGGACCTGGACGAGGCGCGGCGCGAGCTCGCCGCGCAGCGCCGCACCAAGTACACGCTGGCGAGCTTCATCGGCTCGAGCCCCGCGGCGCTCGAGGTGAAGCGCCAGGCGCGGCGCGCGGCGCAGACCGACTCGACGGTGCTGCTGCTGGGCGAGACCGGCACCGGGAAGGAATTGCTCGCGCACGCCATCCACGCGGCCTCGGCGCGCGCCGCCGAGCCCTTCGTGGGCGTGAGCCTCGCCGCGGTGCCCGAGACGCTGCTGGAAGCCGAATTCTTCGGCGTCGCGCCCGGCGCCTACACCGGCGCGGAGAGGAAAGGCCGCGACGGCAAGTTCAGGCTCGCCGACAAGGGGACGCTGTTCCTCGACGAGGCGGGCGACATGCCGCTCGCGCTGCAGGCGAAGCTGCTGCGCGTGCTGCAGGAGCAGGAGATCGAGCCGCTCGGCTCGAACAAGGTGATCAAGGTCGACGTGCGCGTCATCGCTGCCACGAGCCGGGACTTGAAGGCGCTGGTCGCGGGCGGGCGCTTCCGCGAGGACCTCTACTACCGGCTGAGCGTGCTGCCGATCCGGCTGCCGGCGCTGCGCGAGCGGCTCTCGGACCTCGAGGCGCTCGCCGAGAACCTGCTCGAGTCGATCGCCGCGCGAAGCGGCATGCCGCAGCGCGAGCTCGCGCCCTCGGCGCTCGCCGTGCTCGCCGCGCACCCCTGGCCGGGCAACATCCGCGAGCTGCGAAACGCGCTCGAGCAGGCGGCGATGCTGACCGACAGCGCGCGCCTCTCGGCCGGGGATTTCGCCGCGGTGCTGCCCGCTCCCGGCACGCCGATCGATGAGCGCAAGGCGGGCGCGCTGCGGCCGCTGCCGCAGCTGATCGCCGAGCTCGAGCGAAGCTCGATCGCATCGGCCTTGGCCGCCACCGGCGGCAACAAGGTCTCGGCGGCGAGGATGCTCGGCATCTCGCGCGCCACGCTCTACGAGAAGCTCGCCGGCCGGAAGTAGCTGTCTTTGTCCTGGACGGAATGCCTGAAATCCAGGCACATTGTGTCCTGTTTCCATACATTCTGAGTATTTGAGTAATCGCTCACACTATATTTATTGCGCAATATCAACCAGTTAAATGAGTGGCATGGCTGTTGCACCTACGCTTCCAGCATTTTCCATCTCAGGAGGGAGCATGAAAGCGACGCAGAAATGGCTCGCCGCAGCCGCGCTGGCCACCGCCACGGGCCTTGCATTCGGCCAGGCGAAGGAAATCAGGATCGCGCACGTCTACGACAAGACCGGGGTGCTGGAAGCCTACGCCAAGCAGACGCAGGCCGGGCTGATGATGGGCCTTGAGTACGCGACCGGCGGCAAGATGCAGGTGCTCGGGCGCAAGCTCGTCGTCATCGAGAAGGACAGCCAGTTCAAGCCCGACGTCGGCAAGGCGCAGCTCGCCGCCGCCTTCGGCGACGACAAGGCCGACATCGCGGTGGGCCCGACCGGCTCGGGCGTGGCGCTCGCGATGCTCCCGGTCGCCGAGGAGTACAAGAAGATTCTGCTCGTCGAGCCCGCGGTGGCCGACGCCATCACCGGCGAGAAGTGGAACCGCTACATCTTCCGCACCGGGCGCTCCTCGTCGCAGGATGCGATCTCCAACGCGGTGGCGCTCGGCAAGAAAGGCACCGTGATCGCGACGCTCGCGCAGGACTACGCGTTCGGCCGTGACGGCGTCAAGGCGTTCAAGGAAGCGCTCGCCGGCACCGGCGCCGAGATCGTGCACGAGGAGTACGCGCCGGTCGCCACCAGCGACTTCACCGCGCCCGGCGAGCGCCTGTTCAACGCGCTGAAGGACAGGAAGGGCCGCAAGGTGATCTTCATCATCTGGGCCGGCGGCGGCGGCAACCCGTTCAAGCTCGCCGAGCTCAACCCGGGCCGCTTCGGCATCGAGATCGCCACCGGCGGCAACATCCTGCCGGCGCTCGCGAGCTACAAGGCGCTCCCAGGGATGGAAGGCTCGACCTACTACTACTACGAGCACCCGAAGAACGCCGTCAACCAGTGGCTCGTGAAGGAGCACCAGGCGCGCTTCAAGTCGCCGCCGGACTTTTTCACCGCGGGCGGGATGTCGGCCGGCATCGCGATCGTCGAGGCGCTCAAGAAGGCGGGCTCGACCGACACCGAGAAGCTGATCGCCGCGATGGAGGGCCTGTCCTTCGAGACGCCCAAGGGCCGCATGACCTTCCGCAAGGAGGACCACCAGGCGATGCAGTCGATGTTCCACTTCAAGATCAAGGTCGATCCCAACGTCGCCTGGGCGATCCCGCAGCTGGTGCGCGAGATCAAGCCCGAGGAAATGAAAGTCCCGATCCGCGTCAAGCGCTAGCCGGGATCTTTTCGGGAGGAGGCGCCGTGGCCGCGGCAGAGCACCCGGTCCTGGAGACGCACGGCCTGACGATCCGCTTCGGCGGTCACGTGGCGGTGAACAACGTCTCCTGCGCCTTCCGGCCCGGCACGCTCACCGCGATCGTCGGCCCCAACGGCGCGGGCAAGACCACCTACTTCAACCTGATCTCGGGGCAGCTCAAGGCGAGCGGCGGGCGCGTGTCGCTCTTCGGCGAGGACATCAGCGCGCTCGGCGCCCCGCAGCGCACCAAGCGCGGCATCGGCCGGGCCTTCCAGCTCACCAACCTCTTCCCGCGGCTCACGGTGCTCGAGAACGTGCGCCTCGCCGTGCAGGCGCGCGCGGGAGTCGGCAAGGACGTGTTCTCGATGTGGCGCAGCCACACCGAGCTCCTGGAGAAGGCCGAGCACTACCTGCATCGCGTGGCGCTCGCCGACAAGCGCGACGCGGCCGCCGCGACGCTGCCGCACGGCGACCAGAGGAAGCTCGAGGTCGCGATTCTGCTCGCGCTCGAGCCCGACGTCTTCATGTTCGACGAGCCCACCGCCGGGATGAGCGTCGACGAGGTCCCGGTGATCCTGGAGCTGATCCAGCACGTCAAGGCGCAGGGGGACAAGACGGTGCTGCTGGTGGAGCACAAGATGGACGTGGTGCGCTCGCTCGCCGACCGCATCGTCGTGCTGCACCAGGGGGAGCTCGTCGCCGACGGCGAGCCCGAGGTGGTGATCGCCTCGCCGATCGTGCAGGAGGCCTATCTCGGGGTGAGCCGTGCCTGAAGCTCTTCTTTCGCTCAGCGGCGTCAATACCCACATCGGCCAGTACCACATCCTGCAGGGCGTGGACTTCGAGGTGCCGCGCGGCGGCCTCACGATGCTGCTCGGCCGCAACGGCGCCGGCAAGACCACGTGCCTGCGCACCATCATGGGACTGTGGCGCGCTTCTGCGGGACGGATCGTGTATGAGAACGCCGAAGTTCAGAACCTGAAAACCCCGGATATCGCGCAGCGCGGCATCGCCTACGTGCCCGAAAACATGGGCATCTTCGCCGGGCTGACGGTGCGCGAGAACCTGACGCTCGCCGCGCGCAGCGGGACTCCGGACGCGAAGCGCCTGGAGTGGATCTTCGGCCTCTTCCCCGCGATGAAGAAATTCTGGAACGGCCTCGCGGGCAACCTCTCCGGCGGCCAGAAGCAGATGCTCGCGATCGCGCGCGCCATCGTGGAGCCGAGGAAGCTCCTGCTGGTGGACGAGCCGACCAAGGGGCTCGCGCCCTCGATCATCGGCGCGATGATCGAGGCCTTCCGGGAGCTCAAGCGCAGCGAGGCGAGCCTGTTGGTGGTCGAGCAGAACTTCCACTTCGCGCGCTCGCTCGGCGACACGGTCGCGGTGATGGACTCGGGCCGCATCGTGCACACCGGGCGCATGGACGCGCTCGCCGCCGACGAGGCGCTGCAGCAGAGGCTGCTCGGGCTTTCGCTCGAGGCGCATCAATGAGCGCGGACAGCGCCCTGCCGGCCGAGCGCCTGGACTGGCTGCCGCTCGCCCTGATCCCGGTGCTCGCGCTCGCCGCGCTGCCCTTCATCCCGAGCGTGCCGACCTGGGTGACGCTGACGGTCGCCGGGCTTGCCATGGGCATGATGATCTTCATGATGGCCGCGGGCCTGACGCTCGTCTTCGGCCTCATGGACGTGATGAACT
>JBFLYF010000214.1:0-5603 GCA_040756795.1 Pseudomonadota bacterium | reverse complement strand
GAGGCGCGCTTCGGCTAGAATTGCCGCCTACCTTCTGGAGGGGGTATTCCATGATGAGAAAGCTCGCAGTTCTGGCCGCCGGCGCGCTCGCCGCCTCGGCGGCGCTCGCGCAATACCCGGACCGGCCGATCAAGATGATCGTGCCCTGGCCGGCGGGAGGCGACACCGACAACATCTTCCGGCCGTTCGCGCCGCTGTTGCAGAAGCACGTCGGCCAGCCGGTGGTGATCGCCAACGTCGCCGGCGCCTCGGGCACCAAGGGCGCGAAGGAGGCGAAGGACTCGCCCGCCGACGGCTACACGCTGTACGCGGTGCACGACTACATCCACTCGACCTACTACACCGGCGTCGCGGACGTGAAGTACAGCGACTTCGAGCCGGTGTGCATGATCTCCTCGACCGCCTCGGTGCTCACCGCGAGCCCGAAGACGCCGTGGAGCGACTGGAAGAGCCTGCTCGCCGACGCCAAGGCGCGCCCGGGACAGATCTCGGTCGGCGCCACGCTCGGCTCGACGAGCCACTTCTTCCCGGCGCTGGTCGAGAAGGCCGCCGGCATCAAGTTCAAGTACGTCTCGTACGAGGGGCTCGCGCCGCGCATGAACGCGATCCTCGGCGGGCACATCGACCTCACCGACTCGAACCTGACGCAGAAGGGCAAGGTCGAGGCCGGGCAGCTCAAGTTCATCGCCATCGCCACCGAGAAGCGCAACCCCGAGATGCCGAGCGTGCCCACGCTGAAGGAGCTGGGCGTCAACGTGGTCTATGACGTCAACCGCGGGGTCGTCGCGCCGAAGGGCACCCCGGCGCCGGTGATCGCCAAGCTCGAGTCGGCGTGCGCGGCGGCGACGAAGGAGCCGGCGTTCGCCGAATCGATGAAGAAGCAGGCGACCGACGTGCGCTACATGGACCGCGCCACCTACGCCGCCTGGCTGCAGAAGAACGACAAGCTCAACTACGACCTGTCGAAGGACCTGGGGCTGCTGAAGCGTTGAAGCTGTCGCGCGACGGCTGGGGAGGGCTCGCCGTTCTCGCGGCGAGCCTTCTTCTTTTCTGGCTCACGCTCGGCCTGAAGGACAGCCCGCTCGTGCCGATCGGGCCGGGGTTCTACCCGCGCATCGTGCTCGGGTTGACGGGGTTGCTTTCATTGTTCCTCGTCGTTCGGGATCTGCTTTCCAAAAAAGCTCCTGAAACAAAAGCAAGAGCAAATTACGGCGCGGTCGTTCTCCACTTCGCCGTCTTCGGCCTGTACGTCGCGGCGCTGCCCGGGCTGGGCTTCCGCATCGCGACCTTCGCCTACGTGGCGGCGGCCAACGCGCTCATGGACGCGCCGCGCGGCGCGAAGGGCTGGGCGCGGGTCGCGCTGATCGCCTTCGTCACCGCGCTCGCGACCTGGTTCGTCTTCGAGCGCGAGCTGCTGGTGCTGCTGCCGCGCGGCCGCTGGACGGACTTCTAGCCGATGTACGAGCTGCTGTTCACCGCGATCGGCAACGTCGCGCAGGTCAAGTACCTGGTGCCGCTGGTCGCCGGCACGCTCGCCGGCATCGTGGGGGGCGCGCTTCCCGGGGTGACGATCACGATGACGATCATCGTGGTGCTGCCCTTCACCTTCGGCCTGGATCCGCTGCAGGGCCTCGCGGCGATGACCGGCGTCTACGTGGGCGGCTCGGCGGGGGGCCTGGTGACCGCGATCCTGCTCGGCATCCCCGGCACCCCCTCGGCGATCGCCACCACGTTCGACGGCCATCCCATGGCGAGGAAGGGCGAGCCGGGGCGCGCGCTCTGGATCGGACTGTGGGGCTCGTTCTTCGGCGGGCTGCTGGGCGGCGTGTTCCTGATCGGCGCCACCGAGCCGCTGGCGAGAATCGCGCTCGAATTCGGGCCGTGGGAGTTCTTCTCGCTGTTCGTGCTCGCGCTCTCGATGGTGGCGGGGCTGGTCGGCGCCTCGCTGCTCAAGGGCCTCATCGCCGGCATGCTCGGCCTGGTGGTCACGGTGCTGGGCAGCGACCCGGTGATGGGGCAGGAGCGCCTCACGCTCGGCATCGGCACGCTCGCGGGCGGGATTCCGTTCCTGCCGGTGCTGATCGGCGTGTTCGCCTTCTCGCAGATCATGGGCGACCTGGAACGCCACGGCGGCGCCTCGCACGCGGCGGCCGCGATCCGCTCCGCGAGCCTCGCCGCCTCGCAGCTCAAGGTGCTGTGGGAGATCCTCTCGCGCCCGTTCCTGCTGCTGTGGTCCTCGTTCATCGGCGTGGTGATCGGCGTGCTGCCGGCGATCGGCGGCAGCGCCGCCAACATGATGGCCTACGACCAGGCGAAGAAGTTCTCGCGGCACCCGGAGAAGTTCGGCAGCGGCATCCCGGAAGGGATCATCGCCTCCGAGTCCGCCAACAACGCCAACGTGGGGGGGTCGCTCGTCACCATCATGGCGTTCGGCATCCCGGGCGACGCGGTGACCGCGGTCATGCTCGGCGCGCTGACCATCCACGGCATCCAGTCGGGGCCGCTGTTCATCTCGCAGAACACGCAGCTCGCCTACGGCATGTTCGCCGCCTACCTGCTCGCGCACCCGATCATGGTGCTGCTGCTCGCGCTCGGCGCGCGCTTCATGCTGCGCGTGGTGAGCGTGCCGCAGGCGGCGCTCTTCCCGGTGGTGCTGGTGCTGTGCGTGATCGGCGCCTACGCGCTCAACAACACCATGGCGAACGTCCACATCCTGCTCGCCTTCGGCCTGCTCGGCTACGCCATGGTGAAGCTCGCCTTCCCGCTCGCGCCGTTCATCCTCGGCGTGATCCTCGGCGACCAGATCGAGATCAACCTGGTGCGCGCCATCATGACCGACGCCGACCCCTGGCAGTTCGTGCTGCGCCCCATCTCCGGCGGGCTGCTCGCCGCTTCCGTGCTTTCCTTCGCGGCCGCCCTCTGGCAGCACCGCTGGATGCGGCGCCGCGCGGCGCCGGCCGAGGGCGACGCGGATTTTTAGGTAGACTCTGCTGCCGCGCGGCGGATCGTGGCGCCCCAGACACGAATCGAACGTGCGACCTGCCCCTTAGGAGGGGGCTGCTCTATCCACTGAGCTACCGGGGCGCGGAACGGGATTTTACCCGCTTGAGATTTTTGCTCTTGTTCATCATTGGTTTTCTGCCCTTCGCTTCAGGGGCCCAATCCTGGGCCTGGGACGACGGCACGACGCCGTTCGTGGTTTCGCCCGACGAGGTGGTGGACCGAATGCTGCGCCTCGCCGAGCCCAGGCGGGGCGAGCGGCTGATCGACCTCGGCTCGGGCGACGGCCGCATCGTGATCGAGGCGGCGAGGCGCTACGGCGCGCGCGGGCTCGGCGTGGACCTCGACCGGCGGCTGGTCGAGCTGGCGAGCGAGAACGCGAAGCAGGCCGGCGTCGAGGCGCTGGCGCGCTTCGAGGTGCGCGACCTCTTCGAGACCGACCTGCGCGGCGCGAGCGTGGTGACGATGTACCTGCTGCCCGAGGTGAACCGCAAGCTGCTGCCGCGGCTGCTCGAGCAACTGCAGCCCGGCGCGCGCGTGGTCTCGCACGACTACGACATGGGCCCCTGGCCCTACGACGAGATGATCGAGGTGACACTCGCCGACAAGTTCGTCGGCCCGCTCGGCCGCTCGCGCATCTTCCTCTGGGTGGTGCCGGCGGACGCGCGCGGCCGCTGGAGCGCGGAGCTGCCCGTGCACGGCGGGCGCTGGGAGTTCTCGATCGCGCAGCAGTACCAGCTCCTCGACGTGGACGTGCGCGCGCCGGGCGCGATGGTGGTGCGCGGCGCGCGCTTGCGCGGCGAGGAGATCAGCCTCGCGATCGTCGGCACGGTGGGCGGCAAGCCCTGGAACCACCTGTTCCGCGGCCGGGTCGCCGGCGGTCGCATCGAGGGCGAGGTGCGCATTTCCGACGGCGAGCACGAAAGGACGCTGCCATGGACAGCAACGCGCGCGCGCTAGGCGCGGCCCCCAGGCCGCTGCTCTCGGCCCTCGACGGGGTGCTCCTCATCGTGGGCATGGTGGTGGGCGCCGGGATCTTCAAGGCGCCCTCGATCGTCGCGGCGAACGTGACCGGGGTGGCCGAGTTCGTGCTGGCCTGGGTCGCGGGCGGGATCGCCTCGCTGTGCGGCGCGCTGGTCTACGCCGAGCTCACCGGCCGCTTCCCGGAGACCGGCGGCGAATACCGCTTCCTCTTCAGCGCCTACGGGCGCGCCACCGCGTTCGTCTTCGCCTGGGCGCGCCTCAGCGTGATCCAGACCGGCGCGATCGCCGCGGTGGCGTTCGTCTTCGGCGACTACGCGCAGCAGATCGCGCCGCTCGGCGCGCACGGCAGCGCGATCTACGCGGCGCTCGGCATCGCCGCGCTCACCGCGCTAAACGTCGCCGGCACGCCGCAGAGCAAAGCGCTGCAGGGGGTGATGAGCTCGCTGCTCCTGCTCGCGCTCGCCGCGATCGCGCTCGCCGGGCTGTTCGGGCCGGCCGCGCCCGCCGCGGCGCCCAAGGCGGTGCCGGGCGATTTCGGGCTGGCGATGATCTTCGTGCTGCTCACCTTCGGCGGCTGGAACGAGGCCGCCTATATCGCCGGCGAGGTCCGCGAGCCGCGGCGCGATATGGTGCGCATCCTGGTCGGCGGAATCCTCGCCATCACCGCGATCTATCTCGCCGTCAACCTCGCCTACCTCGCCGCCCTGGGGCTGGAGGGCATGCGCGCCTCGAAAGCCGTGGCCGCGGACCTGATGCGGCCGCTCGCCGGGAGCGCCGGCGTCGCCGTCATCGCCCTGATCGTGTGCGTCGCGGCGCTCACCACGATGAACGCCGCGATCATCACGGGCGCGCGCACCAGCTACGCCCTGGGGCGCGACTTCCGCATGTTCGCGCGCCTCGGCGTGTGGCGCGAGACCGGCAGCACTCCCGCCAACGCGCTCGTGCTGCAAGGCGCGCTCGCGCTCGTTCTCGTGCTCGCCGGCTCGTTCACGCCGGACGGATTCTCCTCCATGGTCGCGTACACCGCGCCGGTGTTCTGGACCTTCTTCCTGCTGTGCGGGACCGCGCTGTTCCTGTTCCGCGCGCGCGACGGCAAGCCCACGGGTTTCCGCGTGCCGCTGCATCCCGTGGTGCCGCTGCTGTTCTGCGCCACCTGCGCCTACATGCTCTATTCGAGCGTCAACTACGTGCGCTTCGCGGTGCCGTTCGGCTACGCCGTGCTCGCCGGCATCGTCGTGATGGCGCTCGGCATCCCGCTCTACTTCCTCGCGCACAGGCGGTGAGGGCGCCCCGGCTTGCGGCAGGTTGACGAAGCATCGTCAGTCGCAAACCACGATCGCGCCCTTGCCGGCGCTCTTCGCGCGGTACATCGCGCTGTCGGCGGCCTTGAGCAGCGCATCGAGGCTGCGGCCGTGGCGCGGGTAGAAGGCGATGCCGACGCTCGCGCCGACGCTTGCGGTGCCTTGCGCGAGCACCTGGGGCTCGCGGATCCTGGCTGCGATGCGCTCGCCGATGCTTCGCGCCATGTCGTCGCCGATCTTCTCCAGCACCACCACGAACTCGTCGCCGCCGAGCCGCGCCACGGTGTCGGCCTGGCGCACGCGGGCCAGCATCTGGGC
>JBFLYF010000213.1:0-5634 GCA_040756795.1 Pseudomonadota bacterium | reverse complement strand
AGTCGCCGGGAATCCTGCCAGACCCTGAACCGATGAACGCACCCTTGCGAACGCGGACCTTCGCACCATGGCCGGTCTTCGCCGAAGACGAGCGCCGCGCGGTCGACGCGGTGCTCGCCTCGGGGCGCGTCAATTACTGGACGGGTGAGGAGTGCGGCAAGTTCGAGCGCGAGTTCGCCGCCTACGTCGGCTGCGAGCACGCGATCGCGCTCGCCAACGGCACGCTCGCGCTCGAGCTCGCGTTGCGCGCGCTCGGCGTGGGGCCGGGCGACGAGGTGATCGTGCCGGCGAAGACCTTCATCGCCACCGCGAGCTGCGCGGTGGCGATCGGGGCGCGGCCGGTGGTGTGCGACGTCGACCCGGAGAGCCAGAACCTGACCGCGGACACGGTGCGCGCCGCGCTTACGCCGCGCACGCGCGCGGTCATCGCGGTGCACCTCGCGGGCTGGCCCTGCGAGATGGGGCCGCTCGCGGAGCTCGCGCGCGAGAAGGGCATTGCGCTGCTCGAAGACTGCGCGCAGGCGCACGGCGCGAGATGGCGCGGCCGGCCGGTGGGCAGCTTCGGCGACGTGGCGGTGTTCTCGTTCTGCCAGGACAAGATCATGACCACGGGCGGCGAGGGCGGGATGCTGCTCACCAACGACCGCGCGCTGTGGCTGCGCGCCTGGGCCTACAAGGACCACGGCAAGTCCTGGGAGGCGGTGCACGAGCGCGAGCACCCGCCCGGCTTTCGCTGGCAGCACGAGAGCTTCGGCAGCAATTTCCGCATGACCGAGATGCAGGCGGCGATCGGGCGCGTCCAGCTGGGCAAGTTGGACGGCTGGGTGCAGGCGCGCCGGCGCAACGCCGCGGCGCTCGCCGCGGGGCTGGCGGGAATTCCGGCGATCCGCGTGCCGCTGCCGCCCGCCGATTGCTTTCACAGCTATTACAAGCTCTACGTGCAGCTCGAGCCGGAGCGGCTGCGTCAGGGCTGGAATTCGGCGCGCGTCGCCGAGGCGGTGGAGCGCGAGGGCGTGCCCTGCATGCAGGGCGGGTGCAGCGAGATCTACCGCGAGCGCGCGTTCACGGACGCCGGCCTCGCGCCGGAGCGGCCGCTGCCGGTGGCGGCGCGCCTCTCCGAGTCGAGCCTGATGTTCCTCGTGCACCCTACGCTCGACGAGGCGGACATGCAGGATACGGTCCGGGCGGTGGCGAGGGTCATGCGCGCGGCGGCGCGCTAGCCGGACGGGTGTCCAAAAATCCTGCGGGAAATTTTGACAGCTATCCAAAAATCTGGAATGCTGGCGGGGCATGAAGCGCTATCTCGAGCCCCGGGTGCGCCGCGACCTGCGGCGCAAGATGGTGTTCGTCGGCGGCCCGCGGCAGGTCGGCAAGACGACGCTGGCGCGCAGCATCCTGGGCCGGGGCCGCGGGCTGCTCAACTGGGACGTGCCCTCGGACCGCGACGCGATCCTTCACCAGGCCTTCCCCGCCTCCCGCCTCTGGGTGTTCGACGAGATCCACAAGTACCGCAAGTGGCGCAACTACCTGAAAGGGGTGTTCGACGCGCGCTCGCCGGGGCAGCAGATTCTCGTCACCGGGAGCGCCCGCCTCGATTACTACCGCTTCGGCGGGGATTCGCTGCAGGGGCGCTACCACTACCTGCGGCTGCACCCGCTCAGCGCCGCGGAGCTCGGCATCGCCTCGCCGAAGGACCTCGCCTCGCTGCTCGCCCTGGGCGGCTTCCCGGAGCCGTTCCTCGGCGGCTCGGAGCGCGAAGCGCGGCGCTGGTCGAACGAGTACCGCAGCCGGCTGGTGCGCGAGGACCTCTCGAGCCTCGAGCAGGTGCAGGACCTGGGCAGCATCGAGCTGCTGATGACGCGGCTGCCCGAGCTGGTGGGTAGCCCGCTCTCGGTCAACGGTCTCTCGGAGCAGATCCAGGCGAGCCACAAGACGGTGAGCAAGTGGCTCGCCATCCTCGAGCGGCTGTACGCGATCTTCGTCGTCCTGCCCTACGGCTCGCCAAGGCTGAAGGCGGTGAAGAAGGCGCGCAAGCACTACCACTTCGACTGGTCGCTCGTGCCGGATCCCGCGGCGCGGTTCGAGAACCTGGTCGCCTCGCACCTGCTGAAGTGGACGCATTTCCGCGAGGACGCGGAAGGCTACCGCATGGAGCTGCGCTACTTCCGCGACATCGAGGGGCGGGAGGTCGACTTCGTCGCGACGCAGGACGGAAAGCCGGTGCTGCTGGTGGAATGCAAGTCCTCCGACCGCGAGGTGAGCACCGCGCTGCGCTATCTCAAGGCGCGCTTCCCGGCGGCGCGCGCCTGGCAGGTGTCGGCCGCGGGCGGGCGCGACTACCTGTCGCGCGAAGGCATCCGCGTCGCCCCGGCCCTGGAGCTGCTTGCGACGCTCGTCTGAAGAATCGGGCTCTGACCCCGATTTTGGTCAGCCGCGGTGGTAGCGGTCCTCGAACCGCTCGATGTCGTCTTCGCCGAGGTAGCTGCCCGACTGCACTTCCACGATGAAGAGCGGGATCTTCCCCGGGTTCTCGAGGCGGTGCCTGGTGCCGATCGGGATGTAGGTCGACTGGTCGGGGTCAAGATAGAGGGTATCGAGGCCGCGCGTCACGCGCGCGCGGCCCGAGACCACCACCCAGTGCTCGGCGCGCTTGCGGTGGCGCTGCAACGAGAGCGCCTGGCCCGGCTTCACCATCAGGCGCTTCACCTGGAAGCGCGGGCCTGCGTCCACCGACTCGTAGTAGCCCCAGGGGCGGTAGACGCGCGAATGCGAGACGTGCTCGGTGCGGCGCAGGCGATCCAGGCGCGCGACGATCTCCTTCACTTCCTGCGCGCGCTCGCGCGCGGCGACCAGCACCGCGTCGTCGGTCTCGACCACCACCAGGTTCTCGGCGCCGAGCACCGAGACGTGCCGGCCGTCGGCGCGCACGTAGCAGCGGCGCGCATCGTGCAGCCAGACGTCGCCGCGTGCCACGTTCTGCGCGCGGTCCTTGCGGCCGGCGTCCCAGAGCGCGGTCCAGGAGCCGACGTCGCTCCATTGCATGCGCGAGCGCACCACGGCGCCGAGGCGCGTGCGCTCCATCACTGCGGTGTCGACCGGCGCCGCGGGGCAGGCGGCGAAGGGCTTCTTCGCCAGGCGCAGGAAATCGAGGTCGCGCGCGGCGCCTTCGAGCGCGCGGCGCGCCCCGGCCGCGATGGCGGGATGCAGGCGGGTCAGCTCCTCCAGGAAGGCGCGCGCGCCGAAGGCGAACATGCCGCTGTTCCAGAGAAACCCGCCCCTGGCGAGGAACGCCTTCGCGCGTGCGCGCGAGGGCTTCTCCACGAAGCGCTTGATGGCGAACGCGCCGCGCACGCCCCGAATCGGCTTGCCGGCTTCGATATAGCCATAGCCGGTAGCGGGTTGCGCAGGGGCGATGCCGAAGGTGACGAGGTAGCCCTTTGCGGCGAGCGCGAAGGCGCGGCGCGCCTCGCGATGAAACGCCGCGCGGTCGGCGATCAGGTGGTCGGAAGGCAGCACGAGGAGGATCGCGTCGGGCTCGTTCTCCGCCACGAGCAGCGCGGCGGCGGCGATCGCGGGCGCGGTGTTGCGCCCCACGGGCTCCAGGAGCAGCGCGCGCGGCGCGGCGCCCACCTCGCGCAGCTGCTCGGCGGCGAGGAAGCGGTGCTCGTCGTTCGCCACCACCACGGCTGCGCCGCACTCTTTCAGGCCGCGCAGCCTGAGCGCCGTGTCCTGCAGCAGCGAGCGCTCGGTGACGAGCGGCAGGAACTGCTTCGGCAGCAGCTGCCGCGACATCGGCCAGAGCCGGCTGCCCGAGCCGCCGCAGAGAATGACGGGGACGACGCTCTTCATTTCTTCTCGCCGTAGATTGCAGGATTGAGCGCCGGGTCGTTGTACATCTTGAACTGGCGGTAGATCTTGAAGCGCGCCTCGCCGCGCGCGCATTCGTCGAGCAGCCGGTCGAGGCAGGCGGCGAGGTCGGTGCGCTGCTCCGTCAGGCGCTCGAGCTTCGCCCTGCAGCTCTCGATGTGCGCGCGGTCCACGTCCTTGCGCTCGGTCTGCAGGCGCATGTGATGAATCTTGAGAGAGAGAATCGAGAGGCGATCGATCATCGCGCCCGGGGTTTCGCTATTCAATCTCGCATCTGGTTTAGCTTTGAATTCAGAAAAACAACCAAACAATTCTTCGTCGATCCTTTCGATCGCGTCGATGCGCTTCTGGTTGTAGGCGTCGATCGCGCGCTTGTTCTTCGCGATCTCGGAGTCGGGAACGCTGCGCCGCCGCGCGAGGTCCTCCTCGTCCCACAGCAGCCGGTTGTGGCGGTGGTTGTCCTCGATCGCGTGCCACAGCTCGGAGGCGGGCGCGGCGCTCCCGCCGTCGTGGAATTCGACCAGGCGCCGCGCCTCGAGCCCGCTCACCCGCCTTTTCCTTTCTGCAGCTCGATCAGCTTTGCGTACTTGGTGAAGCTGTTGACGCAGCCGATCGAGATGTGCACCAGGCCCGGCAGCCCGTCGAGGAAGCCGAGGCGCAGCAGGTAGAACTTGACGAAGCGCACGAGCGGCGAGAACGCGAGCTCGAGGAACCCGGCGCGCCGGCCGCTCTCGTAGAGCTCTTTGGCGGCGAGCGTGGTGTAGCGGTTCTGCTTCTCGAGGTAGCGAGCGAGGTCCTCGGCCGAGTCGTGCAGGAGGTCCCCTTCGAGCGTGCCGGGCGTGACCGCGTAGAGCACCTTCTCGTGCACCGGATCCCCGCTCCAGCGCGCGCTCCTGCGATCGAAGAGCCGCGGGCTCCAGTCCGGGTAGCCCTCGCCGTGGCGCAGCCAGCGTCCCAGGAAACGGTTGCAGCGTGCCATGCGGTAGACGGGCGCAGCGGGCGCATCGAGCGCGCGCACGATGCTTGCGGCGAGCTCGGGCGAGACGCGCTCGTCGGCGTCGAGGCACAGCACCCAGTCGTGCGCGGCCTGCTCCACCGCGAACTGCTTCTGCCTGCCGTAGCCGAGCCATTCCTTCTCGATGACGCGCGCACCGAGCCGCGCCGCGATCTCGCGCGTGCCGTCGCTCGAGCCCGAGTCCACCACCACGGTCTCGTCGGCGAAAGCGACGCTCGCGAGGCACTCGGGGAGCTGAGAAGCGGCGTTCTGCGCGATCACGATCGCCGAGAGCGGCGTGCGGCCCGAGGCGCTCAAGGGCTTTCCCGTAGAATCGGCACACTCCATTCTAGCCGACCCCGGTGAGGATTCTTTTCGTCAAGACGTCGTCGCTCGGCGATGTGGTGCACAACTGCCCGGCGGTGAGCGAGGCCGCGCGCGCGGTGCGCGAAGCGGCGATCGACTGGGTGGTGGAAGAGCCGTTCGCCGAGATCGCGATGCTGCACGCTTCGGTGCGCCGTGTGATCCCGGTGGCGGTGCGGCGCTGGCGCGCGGCGCTCGGCTCGCCGAAGACCTGGTCGGAGATCGCCGCGTTCCGCGCCGATCTGCGGCGCGAGCGCTACGACTGCGTGATCGACAGCCAGGGGCTCGTGAAGAGCGCGCTCATCACGATGCTCGCGCGCGGCCCGAAGAGCGGCCTCGATCGCGCGAGCGCGCGCGAGCCGCTCGCCGCGCGCTTCTACGAGCGGCGCTACGCGGGGGCGCAGGGGGGG
>JBFLYF010000212.1:0-5651 GCA_040756795.1 Pseudomonadota bacterium | reverse complement strand
TGCCGGCGGCAAGCGAGCCCCACAGCAGGGCGTGAAGGAGCGGCGCACGGCGCTCGGCAGCGATCAAGCAGGCGCTGGCACTGGACAGTGGCAGGATCGTCCACAGCAGAAACGCGAGGACCGCGCGCCAGGATCCGATGTCCGTCCCGAGCGTCCAGCGGTTGATCGATACGAGGGCTACCCACGACAACATGGCGAGCCCGAACCACAGCGCGAGCGGCTCGCGCCGGCGCGCCATCCACAGCGCCAGCGCGAGCGCCGCGAGCACGCTGATGGTCAGGATCTGCGCAGTATCGGCCGTGGTCTGCAGGAAGGTGCCTGCACGGCGGACCTGCTCGACCCGGCGCGCTTCGCCGAAGGTGACGCGGCCCAGCCCGGCCCAGAAATTCGCGTCGCCTCTGATCGAGATCTCGACGGTGTTCCGCCCCAGCTTCAGCAGCGCCGGCGGAATCGTGAAGTAGATCGGCGAGTGCCATACGCCGCCCATCGCGCTCCACCCGAGCTCCCGCCCGAACAGCTCGCCATTGACCCAGGCGTCGAGGTCGAATCCGCGGCGGTTCGCAATGTAGATCGCGTACGGCGCGCCCGCCGCGTGCGAAAGATCGATGCGCAGGCGGTACCAGGCGGTGCCGCTGAATTTGGGCGCGGTCCTGGACCAGCTCTCGGGCAGCTCGACCTGCCGCCATTGCGCGTCATCGCCGGGGCGGCCGAAGCCGGAAGTCGCGAACTGCGCCCGCTCGAAGCGCCAGAGCCCGGGCTCGAGCAGGGTCGCGTCGTCGCTGGATGAGGCCTCGAGCGCAGACGAACACGTCAAGCCGGCGATGATCGCCACGAGCGCGAAGCGGAAGGATCGCAGCAATGGCACGCCAGCTCGAAGGTAGCGGCGACCCCGGAGGCGCGGATCACCCGACCGGGTGAGGCGCGCGCTCACGCCGCGAAGTAGATTGTCCAGCGCTTGCCAAACCATACAGGAGGGCATGATGAGGAATCGAGAAAGCACGAGGCAAAGCTTAGCGCGCCCGAGGGGAGGACGTTGTATGCGCAATGCAATCGCACTAGTCACACTCGTCGTGTTCGGTCTGCTGCAGCCCGTTCAGGCTCAGGTTCTGCAGTCCCGGGAGTACTTGGCCCTCATTCGCCCGATATCACCGCTTCAGTTTCCGACCGAACCGATCGAAAGCGAGCCGGCCTCGGAGCCCAAGATGGGCCTATACAAGCCGGTTGGGCCAGGACCATTCGCGGCCGTTCTGCTGCATCACACCTGCGGTGGTGTGCAGGACCATATTGGCGATTGGACTAAGATGCTGGTCGGCTCCGGCTATGTGGTGTTCGTCCTCGACAGCCTCAGTCAGCGCAATGTGCCTGCAGGTGCCAACTGCTCGTTTCCGCCCCGGGTCGGACCAGGCCATGGAGCGACAGATGCTTTTCAGGCGCTTGAGCATATTGCGAGCCAACCTTACGTGGATGCGAATCGCGTTGGAATGCTTGGATTCTCGTGGGGCGGCATGACTGCGCTGCTCGCTGCACGCAAGGACTTTCAGGAAGGTCTGCCACGCAAGCGCAGGGACTTGAACTTCCGCGCGATTGCTTCGATGTACCCTCACTGCCTCACGCCTGGAGTGCGCATTCCTAGCGGAACCGTCGATCTCGAATTCCTCGGCCCGGACACGAATCGGCCCCTGCTTGTGCTCATGGGCGCGCTTGACGAGGAAACACCCCCAAAGTTCTGTCTGCCCCGGCTTGAATCGCTCAAGGCGAAAGGCGCACCCGTAGAATGGCAACTATTCCCCGATACCACACATGGCTGGGACGTAAGATGGTTGAGCGGCCGCAGCCAACCTACGATTTTCGGAGGTTCGCACACATATCAGTACAGCAAAGAAGCAACCCTGGCATCTCACAAACGGGTATTGGAATTTTTCAAACGCGAGCTCAAGTAGCTTAATTCCAGGCTCGTCGTCGCGCGCCGGAAACTGATTACGTTGGCCTGCGGTACGCGTGCGCGGGCGAATAGCGGCCTGCAGGGCGACGCGCCGCGACCGGCGCGCGCCTGTCGCCAACGATACGTGGTGCTCGTGCTGGACCCTAGAGCGAGTTCAAGGCTGGAACGGCAGCTCGAGGCTGAGAAACCGCCGCACCGGCTCGAAGCTGCGCCGATGGATCGTGCTCGGCCCGAAGCGCTCGAGGCTGGCGAGGTGCTCGGGGGTGGCGTAGCCCTTGTGCTGGTCGAAGCCGTACTGGGGATAGCGCTCGTGCAGCCGGCGCATCTCGGCGTCGCGCGCCGTCTTGGCGAGGATCGAGGCCGCGGCGATCACCGGGTGCCGCCGGTCGCCGCGCACGATGGCGCGCGCCGGGCAGCCGAGCGCCGGGCAATGGTCGCCGTCGACCCACGCCTCGTCCGGGAGCACGCCGAGCCCTTCTACTGCGCGGCGCATCGCGAGCAGTGCCGCGCGCAGGATGTTCAGGCGGTCGATCTCCTCGACCGAGGCCTGGGCGATCGCGAATGCGAAGGCTTTTTCTCGTATGAGGAGGTTCAGTCTGTTGCGTTCGGGTTCCGGCAAAAGCTTTGAATCCTTCAACCCTCGAATCTTCCGGTCGGGATTCAAGATCACCGCCGCGGCGAACACGGGGCCCGCGAGCGGCCCCCGCCCCGCTTCGTCGACGCCGCAGATTCTAGGCATGGTGCGCATCGAGGATGGTGAGGACCGCCTCGGCGGCCTTGTGCGCCGTGTTCTGCTGCAGCACGCCGTGGATTTCGCGGAATTTCTCCACCTGCCGGCGCTGCGCGGCCGCATCGTGCAGCAGGGCGAGCAAGGCCTCCGCCAGCGCGCCGGGGTTCGCCCTGTCCTGCACGAACTCCGGCACCAGCCGCTCGCCGGCGAGGATGTTGGGCAGCCCGATGTAGGGCAGGTAGAGCATCCGGCGCATCAGCGCCCAGGTGACCGGCGACTGGCGGTAGGCGATCACCATCGGCGTCTTCAGCAGCGCCGCCTCGAGCGTCGCGGTGCCGCTCGCCACCAGCGCGACGTCGGCCGCGGCGAGCGCCTCGTGCGAGTGGCCGAAGAGCAGCGTGAGCGGCAGCTCCGTCGCCCGGTGGCGCTTGAGCGCCTGCTCGAACATCTCGCGCGTGGCGCGCGAGACCGTGGGGCAGACGAAATGCGCGGCGGGCAGGTCCTGCAGCAGCCGCCGCGCGGTCTGCACGAAAAGATCCGCCATGTAGTGCAGCTCCGAGCGCCGGCTGCCGGGAAGCAGCGCGATGACGCGCCGGCCCGGCGGCAGGCGCAGCTCGGTTCGCGCCCTGCCCCTGTCGGGGGCGAGCGGGATCAGGTCGGCGAGCGGATGCCCCACGTAGGTCACGGGCACGCCCGCCTTCTCGTACAGCGCCGGCTCGAACGGAAACATGGCGAGCAGATGGCTCACGGAGCGCGCGATGCGCCGCAGCCGCCAGCCGCGCCACGCCCAGATCGAGGGGCTGACATAGTGGATCGCCGGGATCCCGGCGTCCTTCAGCTTGCGCTCGAGCTCCAGGTTGAAGTCCGATGAATCCACGCCGATGAACGCCGCCGGGCGCTCGGCGAGCATGCGCTCGGCGAGCCGCCGGCGGATCGCCATGATCTCCCGGTAGTGGCGCAGCACCTCGGCGTAGCCGCGCACCGCGAGCTTTTCCATCGCCACGAGCGACTCGAAGCCCTGGGCGATCATTTTCGGGCCGCCGATGCCGGAGAAGCTCAGCTCGGGGCGGCGTGCCTTGAGGGCTCCGATGAGATGCGCCCCGAGCTGATCGCCCGAGGCCACTCCGGCCACCATACCGATGCGTATCACTACCGGATGAAACCGCGCCTGGAGGCGTCGAGGAACTCGAGGATCATGCGCACCTCGGCGCAGCTGCCGGCCTGCGCCTCGAGCCCGCGCCTCGCCTCCTCCTGCCCCAGGCCGCTGCGGTAGAGCGTGCGGTAGGCGCGCTTGAGCGCGTCGATGGTCGCCGGCGGAAAGCCGCGGCGCCGCAGGCCCACGGTATTGATGCCGTAGGGCTGCGCCATGTTGCCCGCGGCCCTGACGAACGGCGGCAGGTCGCGGTCGAGGTAGGTGCCCATGCCGGTGAAGCTGTGCGCGCCGATGCGCACGAACTGGTGCACCAGCGTGGTCGCGCCGAGCGTCGCCCAGTCGCCGACGTGCACGTGCCCGGCGAGCTCGCAGGCGTTGGCGAAGATCGCGTGGCTGCCGATCCGGCAGTCGTGCGCGAAATGCACGTAGGCCATGATCCAGTTGTCGTCGCCGACGCGTGTCACGCTCGCGTCGTGCGCCGTGCCGCGGTTGATGGTGACGTACTCGCGGATGGTGTTGCCGTCGCCGATCTCCACCGCGGTGTCCTCGTCCGCGTACTTCTTGTCCTGCGGCGGCGCCCCGATCGAGGCGAACTGCCAGATGCGGTTGTTGCGCCCGATCCGGGTGCGGCCCTCGATCACGACGTGCGGCCCGATCCGCGTTCCGGCGCCCACCTCGACCTGCGCGCCGATCACGCTGTAGGCGCCGACCGCGACGTCGCCGGCGAGCCGCGCGCCGGGCTCGACGATCGCGGTGGGATGGATCATCGGCCTTCGCCGCCGGCCGGGCGGACGGTGCACAGGATCTCGGCCTCGGCGACCACCGCGCCGGCGACGCGCGCGCTGCAGCCGAACTTCCAGATGCCGCGCTTGGAGCCGAGGATCAGCACCTCGATCTCGAGCTGGTCGCCCGGCGCGACCGGGCGCTTGAAGCGCGCGTTGTCGATGCCGGCGTAGTAGTAGACCGACCTGTCGTCGGGCCGGGAGCCGAGCGTGCGGAACACCAGGATGCCCGCGGCCTGCGCCATCGACTCCAGGATCAGCACCCCGGGCATCACCGGCCGGTTCGGGAAATGGCCGGGAAAATACGGCTCGTTCGCCGAGACGTTCTTCAGCGCGAGGATGCGCTTGCCGGGCTCGCATTCGAGCACCCGGTCGACCATGAGCAGCGGAAAGCGCTGCGGCAGGTGCTCGAGCACCGCGTGGATGTCCATTTCAGCCATCGCCGCCCTCCTTGTCCCGCAGGCGCTTCTCCAGGGCGCGCACGCGCGCGGCCAGGTCCGCGAGGTGCCGCACCAGCGCGGTGTTGCGCGCCCACGAGGCGTTGTCGTCGAAAGGAAACATTCCCGTGTAGGTGCCGGGCTTGCGGATCGAGCGCGAGATCACGGTGTCGGCGGACACCTCGACGTGGTCGCAGATCGAGAGATGGCCGAGGATCAGCGCGCCGGCGCCGATGGTGCAGTGGCTGCCGATGCGCGCGCTGCCCGCGACCGCGACGCAGCCGGCCATCGCGGTGTGCGCGCCGATGCGGCAGTTGTGCCCGATCTGCACCTGGTTGTCGAGCTTGACGCCGTCACCGAGCACCGTGTCGTCCAGGGCGCCGCGGTCGATGGTGGTGCTGGCGCCGATCTCGACGTCGTCGCCGATCGTGACCGCGCCGATCTGCGGGATCTTCTGCCAGCGCCCGTCCTCCAGCGCGATGCCGAAGCCGTCGGCGCCGATCACGGCCCCCGAATGCACGATGGCGCGGGCGCCGATGCGGCAGCGCGGGTACACCACCACCCCGGGGTAAAGGCAGCTGTCCTCGCCGATCGCCGCGCCCTCGCC
>JBFLYF010000211.1:0-5730 GCA_040756795.1 Pseudomonadota bacterium | reverse complement strand
CGCGGGCCAGCATCTGGGCCGTCACCCGCTTTAGCACCGCGTCGCCGGCGTCGTGGCCGAGACTGTCGTTGATCCGCTTGAAGTCGTCCAGGTCCACGAACAGCAGCGCGAACTGCGTTTGCTCTCGCTCGGCGCGCGCGATCGCCTGGGCGATGCGCTCCCTCAGCAGGCGCAGGCTCGGCACGCCCGTGAGCGGATCGTGGTTGGCGAGCTGCCGGATCTCGGCCTCCGCCTCCTTCAGCGCGGTGATGTCCACGAAGGCGAACAGCAGCAGGTCCTCGCCCTCGATCGGGATGCTCGCCATGGACACGAGCGCCCAGACCGGGCGGCCGTCGGCGCGCTTCAGGCGCACCTCGAAGTCGCGCACTTCGCCGGCCTCTGCGAAGCGCACCATCAGCCGCTCGCGGTCGGCCGGATCGACGAAATAATCGGCCCAGGATTCGCCCATGACCGCGCCGCCCTCTACGCCCAGCACCTCCTTGAAGAAGCGGTTGGCGAACACCACCCTGCCGTCCTCGACGCGCAGCACGAGGATCCCCGCCGGCACCGTGTCGTTGAACGCGCGCAGCCGCTCGTCGCTCTCGACCAGCCGCTCGAAAGACGAGGGTTCCATGTTTGCCGGCCGAACTTATCACCATTACAGAGGCAGGGGGAATCCGCTCGCCGCTGTGATCCGCGATTTCCTCGGCCAACTAGAATAGCGGCATGAACAGAGACAAGCTCCGGAGCTCCCTGCCGGTCCTCGTCGCCTGCAGCGTGATCCTGCTGATCGGCTTCGGCGTGCGCGCGGGCTTCGGCCTGTTCCTGCAGCCGATGAGCCTCGAGAACCAGTGGGGCCGCGAGGTGTTCTCGCTCGCGATGGCGATCCAGAACCTCGTCTGGGGGGCGCTCGGGCCGTTCGCCGGGGGCGTCGCCGACCGCTGGGGCAACGGCCGCGTGGTGGCGTTCTGCGGCCTCGCCTACGTCGCGGGCCTGGTCGCGATGGCGTTCACCGAGACGCCGCTCGCGCTGCACCTGGGCGCCGGGTTCCTCATCGGCCTCGCGCTCTCCGGCAGCACTTTCGCCACGATCCTCGCGGTGATCGCGCGCGTCGCCCCGCCCGAGAAGCGCTCCACCGCGCTCGGCATCGCCACCGCCGCGGGCTCCTTCGGCCAATTCGCGATCCTGCCGCTGACGCAGCTGCTCATCTCGCAGTTCGACTGGCACACGGCGCTGCTCGGCCTCGCGGCGATCTCGGCGCTGATCGTGCCGCTCGCCTGGTTCGCGCGCGGCAAGCCCGCGGCGCAGCAGGGGCCGCAGCAGTCGCTCGCCGAGTCGCTGCACGAGGCGCTACGCGAGCGGGGCTTCCATCTGCTCTTCTGGGGCTACTTCGTGTGCGGCTTCCACATCGCGATGCTCACCGTGCACCTGCCGTCCTACGTGGTCGACCAGGGCCTGAGGGCCGAGCACGGCATGACCGCGCTCGCGCTCATCGGCCTGTGCAACATGATCGGCTCGTTCGGCGCCGGGGTGCTCGGCGGCAGGTTCAGCAAGAAGTACCTGCTCTCGAGCATCTACAGCGTGCGCGCGGTGGCGATCCTGGTGCTGATCTCGTTTCCCCTCTCGCCGGCGACGCTGTACCTCTTCGCCGTCGTGATCGGTTTCCTCTGGCTCTCCACCGTGCCGCTCACCAACGGCCTGGTGGGGCAGATCTTCGGCATGCGCTACGCGGCGACGCTCTCCGCGATCGTCTTCTTCGGCCACCAGATCGGCAGCTTCATCGGCGTGTGGCTCGCCGGGTGGCTGTTCGACCACACCGGCAGCTACCAGATCGCGTTCGTCGGCTCGATCGCGCTCGGCGTGTTCGCCGCGATCGTCAACCTGCCGGTGAACGAGACCCCGCTCGCCGAGCGCCGGGCCGCGCCCGCGACGGCCTAGCGCATGGACGCGGCGAGGAAACGGATGTTCTGGAAGACCGGCGCGCTGGTGCTCGCCGCGTTCGCCTGCGCCGCGGCGTTCTCCGCCTACCTTCGCCCCGACATGGTCGCCGTGTTCGCCGACCTGTGGGCCATGTGCGCCGCGCTGCTGCGATGATCGACACCCGCGCCGCGCGCGTGCTCGCGCGCTACAACCAGTGGGCCGACCGCCTCATCCACGAGGCGGTCGCGAAGCTGCCGCCGGGCGAGTCCGTCAAGCCGCGCCAGGGCCTGTTCAAGAACATGGCCCACATGCTGAACCACATCTACGTCATCGACCGCATCTTCCAGGCGCACCTCGAAGGGCGGCCGCACGGCTACGCCGCGCGCAACACGCCCGACCACCCGCCGCTCGAGGAGCTCCGGCGCGCGCAGCAGGAGATCGACGCCTGGTACGTCGCCTGGAGCGACCGCCTCACGCCCGAAGCGATGCAGGAGGAAGTGGCCTTCGAATACGTGGGCGGCGGCGAGGGCGTCATGACGCGCGGCGAGATCCTGCTGCACATCGTCAACCACAGCACCTACCACCGCGGCTTTGTCGCCGAGATGATCTACCGCATCCCCGCCACGCCGCCCGCCACCGACTTCACCGTCTACATCCGCGACGTGCCGCAGCAGCTCGACTGAGTCCAGGGCGCCGCACGCTGTCAACGCGCGGTGAGGAGCGACGTTCATGCATGAGGCCCTATGCCTGAACTCGACCGCCTCAAGGAGCAACTCACCTATCTCAGGTTCTGGCTCGGGATAATGGTCGTGACTGAAATCACCTTGGTGGGCTGGCTGATTTCAACCCCAACGAGCACAGACTCAACTCTCTGGTTTATTGGGGCATTCGGTGCTGTGGTGCTCGGGGCGGCCATTTACCTTGTGCATCGCCAGGTTGAGCGCCGAATTGATCAAATGGGTAAACTGTAATAATGGATCTCCTCGCCGGCATCCTTCTCTTGGCCGTGGTGGCGTTGTTCGTCGGCATCGCACTTGATGCCGCCTATCACAAGTAGCGCCTTCTAACGTGGCGGTGTTGCCGGCCACGGCATCAACCACGACTGCCGCGGCTGCGGGCTAGGCGAGGCGGGTAGGGATCCAGACCTCGCTGTGCAGCGTCCGGTGAACCGGGCATTTGTTGGCGATCTCGAGCAGGCGCTGGCGCTGCGCGTCGTCGAGCTCGCCTTCGAGCGTGACCACGCGCTCGATGCGGTCGATCTTGCCTTCCCGCGTCTCGCACTCGGCGCAGTCGGCGGCGTGGACCTTGTCGTGCTTCAGGTCCACGGTCACGCGCGCGAGCGGCCATTGCTTCTGCGCGGCGTACATGCGCACGGTCATCGAGGTGCAGGCGCCGAGGCCGGCGAGCAGCAGGTCGTAGGGGCCGGGGCCGGAGTCGTCGCCGCCCACCGATGACGGCTCGTCGGCGCGCAGGCGGTGGCGGTCCGCCTGGATGAGCTGGGCGAATTTCCCTTCGCCGGCTTCGGTCACGCGGACACCTCGAACGGGGGACTCGTCGATCTTCTCCATCTCGATGTAGCGCGAAGCCCAGGCCGCGAGGACGGTCGCAACGTACTGCGCATCCTCATGGCGCGTGAGCAGGTGGTCGGCGCGGTCCAGCGACACGAAGCTCTTCGGGTGCCTGGCGGCGAGGAAGATCTTCGAGGCGTTCTCGATGTCCACGATGGCGTCGCGCGGCGAATGGAAGACGAGCAGCGGCTTGCGCAGCGAGGAGAGGGTCTGCGCCGCGTTCTGGCCGTTGAGGTCGTCGAGAAACTGCTTGCTGATGCGCACCGGCCTGCCGCCCAGGTTGACCTGGGTTTCGCCTTTGGACTGGATTTCCGGAATGGAAGAGGAAAACAAATGCGAAACATGCGATGGATCAAAAGGCGAACCGATGGTCGCCACGGCGCGGGCCTCGGGAATCCGGCCGGCCGCGGCGAGCACGGCGGCGCCGCCCAGGCTGTGGCCGGCGAGAATCTGCGGCGCGGCGCGGTTGGCGCGCAGCCAGTCCGCCGCGGCGAGCAGGTCCTCGACGTTGGAGGTGAACTCCAGGCCCGAGAAATCGAAGCGCAGCGTCGCGATGCCCTGGGCGGCGAGCGCCTGGCTGACGTACGCCGCGGCCTTGCTGTCCTTGGAGCAGGTGAAGCAGTGCGCGAAGAGGGCGTACGCGCGCGGCGCGGCGGCGGGCGTATCAAGCCGTGCGGAGATCCGGGTCGAGCGCGAATTTTCGAACTGAACGACTTCAGTGGGCATGAATTAGACTCCGCCGATGAGAGAGCACGAGATTGTCGCGCCCTCGGCGTGGGTCGTGCGCTGGGCGCCGCTCATTACGCATGGAACCGTCCTCGACCTGGCGTGCGGGCGCGGGCGGCACGCGAGGTTCTTCCTCGAAAGGGGCCTCGAAGTCGTCGCGATCGACCGCGATCCGCAGGACATTCCCGGCGCGCGCTTCATTCAGGCGGATCTGGAGGGCGGCAAGCCCTGGCCGCTGCCGGGGGAGCGCTTCGAGGGCATCGTGGTCACCAATTACCTGCACCGGCCGCTGTTCGGCATCCTGGGGCAGAGCCTGAAGGAGGGGGGAGTGCTGATCTACGAGACCTTCATGCTCGGGAACGAACGCTTCGGACGGCCGTCCAACCCCGAATTCCTGCTGCGGCCGGGAGAGTTGCGGGAAGCGTTCAAGGATTTGCGCATCGTGGCGTTTGAGGAAGGTCAAGTGCAGGAGCCGAAAGCGGCGATGATTCAAAGACTTTGCGCCGTGCAAGGCGCAAAAGGATAAAATGCGCGGCTAGGCTTTCTTGGAGACGGAGCGCAAGCATGATTACCGGCAGCCTGGTCGCAATCGTCACCCCCATGCTGGAAGACGGCCAGCTCGATCTCGCGCGCTTCAGGCAGCTGATCGACTGGCACATCGCCGAGGGCACCGACGGCATCGTGGTGGTGGGCACCACGGGCGAGTCGCCGACGGTGGATTTCGACGAGCACAAGGCGCTGATCCGCGTCGCCGTAGAGCACGCCAAGGGGCGCATCCCGATCGTCGCCGGCACCGGCGGCAACTCGACCGCCGAGGCGATCGAGCTCACCGCGTCGGCGAAGCAGGCGGGCGCGACCTGCTGCCTTTCGGTGGTGCCGTACTACAACAAGCCCACGCAGGAAGGCCTCTACCGGCATTTCCGCAAGATCGCGGAATCGGTCGACCTGCCGATGCTGCTCTACAACGTGCCGGTGCGCACCATCACCGACCTGCAGAACGACACGGTGCTGCGCCTGGCGCAGGTTCCGGGGATCATCGGCATCAAGGACGCGACCGCCAGCATGGAGCGCTGCTCGGACCTGATCCGGCGCGCGCCGCGCAACTTCGCGATTTACTCGGGCGAGGACTCGAGCGCGCTGCCGCTCGTGCTGCTCGGCGGGCACGGCGTGATCTCGGTGACCGCGAACATCGCGCCGCGCCTGATGCACGAGATGTGCGCCGCGGCGCTGGTGGGCGACGTGAAGAAGGCGCGCGAGCTGAACCTGAAGCTGCTCCCCCTGCACCAGCGCCTGTTCGTGGAGACCAACCCGGCGCCGGTGAAGTGGGCGATGGCGCAGATGGGCCTGATCGAGGCGGGCCTGCGGCTGCCGCTCGCGCCGCTCTCGGAAAAGTTCCACGACATGGTGCGCGAGGCGCTCGCCGAGGCGGGCATCGTGCTGCCGCTGCGGGTGGTGGAGACGCGGGCTTGAGGCGATCCGGGCAGCTTGCGCGGGCCGCGCTCGCGCTCGGCGCGCTCGCCGCGCTCGGGGCCTGCAG
>JBFLYF010000210.1:0-5786 GCA_040756795.1 Pseudomonadota bacterium | reverse complement strand
GGAGAAGGACGCCGCGGCGAAGCAGGAGAACTGCGAGCGTTCAAGGGAAAGCCTGCGCGTGCTGGAGAGCGGGCAGCGCATCGCGCGCACCGACGCCAGGGGCGAGCGCTATTACCTCGACGATGCCCAGATCGCGCAGGAAATGGCGAAGGCCCGCGACGCGGTCAAGCAGTGGTGCAACTAGGCGCGCGGCCGGCGCCGCGCGCGCCGGCGGCGCGCTTCCTTCGGATCCTGCGCCAGCGGCCGCAACAGCTCTACGCGGTCGCCGTCCCTTAGCGAGGTCGCGGGGCCGATCTTCCTGCCGAAGCGGCCGAGCGCGCAGCCCTCGCACGCGAGCCCCGAGGCTCGCACCGCATCGAGCGCCGTGGCGCCCTCTTCCAGCTCCAGCGCGACGACTAGCTGCCGCTGCGGCAGCGCGCAGATCACCTCGACGCGCACGCTAGCCGGGCAGGCGCGCCGTGGCGCGCCGCGTGAAGGCCTCTACGGTGCTGTCGGCCATGCGATCGAAGGCCGGCTCGAGCGCCCGCGCGAGGAGCCGGCTGGCGAGCTCGTAGCGCAGGGCGAACGCGACCTTCGCGCCGCGCGCGCCGAGCGGGGCGAAATGCCAGCTCGCCTCGAAGCGCCGGAACGGCCCCTCGAGCTGGCGCATCTCGATCGCGCGGCCCGGGGTGTTGCGGTTCTCCGTGGTGAGCGAGGCGCGCATGCCCTTCAGGCTCAGGGTGAGCGTGGCCACCGTGTGTCCCGGAGTGCGCTCGAGCACCTTCGCCGCCGCGCACCAGGGAACGAAGGACGGGTACGACTGGATGTCCTCGACCAGCTCGTAGAGCGCGTCGGCGCTGCAGGGCACGATCGCCGAGCGCGCGATGCGTCTCATGGGACAATCCCCGCATGCCGATCGTGCAGAACCGCAAGGCGTTCCACGACTATTTCGTCGAGGAGCGCTACGAGGCGGGCCTGGTGCTCGAGGGCTGGGAGGTCAAGGCGGTGCGCGCCGGGCGCGCGCAGATCGGCGAAGCCTACGTCATCGTCAAGGGCGGCGCGCTGTGGCTGATCGGCGCGCACATCAGCCCGCTCGCCACCGCCTCGACCCACGTCAAGCCCGACCCGCAGCGCACGCGCAAGCTCCTGATGCACGCCGAGGAGATCCGGCGCCTCGTCGGCAAGGTCGAGCAGCGCGGCTACACCCTGATCCCGCTCGACCTGCATTACGCCAAGGGCCGCATCAAGCTCGCGCTCGCGCTCGCCCGCGGCAAGCTCAAGCACGATAAGCGGGCGTCGGAGCGCGAGAAGGAGTGGCAGCGGGAGAAGAGCCGGATCCTGCGCCGCCGCTAGGCTCCGCGAGCGCGAGCCAGGTCGAGACCACGGTGTCGGGGTTGAGCGAAAGGCTCTCGATGCCCTGCTCCATCAGCCAGCGCGCGAAGTCCGGATGATCGGAAGGCCCCTGGCCGCAGATGCCGGCGTACTTGCCGTGCTTGCGGCAGGCGCGGATCGCCATGCCGAGCAGCGCCTTGACCGCGGCGTCGCGCTCGTCGAACGCCTCGGCCACCAGGCCCGAGTCGCGGTCCAGCCCGAGCGTGAGCTGGGTGAGGTCGTTCGAGCCGATCGAGAAGCCGTCGAAGTGCTGCAGGAACTCCTCGGCGAGCAGGGCGTTCGAGGGCAGCTCGCACATCATCACGACGCGAAGGCCGTCGCGTCCCCGCTGCAGTTGATTTTTCGTGAGCAGATCCAAAACCCCGATTGCTTCGTGCACGGTCCGCACGAACGGCACCATCAGCTCGACGTTCGTGAACCCGAGCTCCTCGCGCACCTTGCGCAGCGCGGCGCATTCGAGCTCGAAGCAATCGCGGAAAGCCGGCGCGAGATAGCGCGCGGCGCCGCGCAAGCCGAGCATCGGGTTCTCCTCCTCGGGCTCGTAGCGCTCGCCGCCCAGCAGCTTGCGGTACTCGTTCGACTTGAAGTCCGACAGGCGCACGATCACCGGCTTGGGCCAGAACGCGGCGGCGATCGTCGCCACGCCCTCGGCCATCTTCTCGCGGAAGAATGTCCGCGGATCGGCGTAGCCGCGGCTCGCCTGCTCGAGCTTGCGCTTCAGCGGGTCGGGCAGCTCCGGGTACTCGAGGCAGGCCTTGGGGTGAACGCCGATCTCGTTGTTGATGATGAACTCGAGGCGCGCCAGGCCCACGCCGGCGTTCGGCAATTGCGCGAAGCCGAACGCGAGCTGCGGGTTGCCGATGTTCATCGCGATCTTGACCGGGATCGGCGGCAGCTCGCCGCGCTCGCTGGAGGACACCTCGAAGGCGAGCGACCCGGCGTAGATGTTGCCGGTGTCCCCCTCGGCGCAGGACACGGTGACCTGCTGCCCGTCGGCGAGACGCGCGGTGGCGTCGCCGCAGCCGACCACGGCCGGAATGCCCAGCTCGCGCGCGATGATCGCGGCGTGGCAGGTGCGGCCGCCGCGGTTGGTGACGATCGCCGCGGCGAGCTTCATCACCGGCTCCCAGTTCGGGTCGGTCATGTCGGTGACCAGCACGTCGCCCTGCTTCACGCGCTGCATCTGCGAGGCGTCGCTCACGATGCGCACCGGGCCGGCGCCGATCTTGTGCCCGATCGCGCGCCCGCTGGCGAGCAGCTTGCCGCGCTCCCTGAGCCGGTAGCGTTCCTCGCTGCCCCCCCGGCGGCTCGAGCGCACGGTCTCGGGACGCGCCTGCAGGACGTGGATCCCGCCGTCGCCGCCGTCCTTGCCCCACTCGATGTCCATCGGCCGGCCGTAATGCTTCTCGATCGCGTGCGCGAGCCGCGCGAGCTCGAGCACGTCGCCGTCGGAAAGCGAGAAGCGGTCGCGATCGGCGCCCGGGACGTCCACCGTGCGCGTGGAGCGCCCGGGCGAGGCTTCCCGCGCGTACACCATCTTCTGCAGCTTGGACCCGAGCCGCCGCCGCACGATCGCCGGCCGGCCGGCCTCGAGCATCGGCTTGTGCACGTAGAACTCGTCCGGATTGACCGCGCCCTGCACCAGCATCTCGCCCAGGCCCCAGGTCGAGGTGATGAAGACGACGTCGCGAAACCCGGACTCGGTGTCGAGCGTGAACATGACGCCGCTCGCGCCGAGGTCGCTGCGCACCATGCGCTGCACCGCCGCGGAGATCGCGACCCTGGCGCCGCGACCGAAGCCGCGGTGCGCGCGGTAGGAGATCGCGCGATCGTTGTAGAGCGAGGCGTAGACGCGCCGCACGGCGGCGAGCACCTCCGCCTCGCCCCGCACATTCAGGTAGGTTTCCTGCTGGCCGGCGAAGGAGGCGTCCGGCAGGTCCTCGGCGGTGGCCGAGGAGCGCACCGCGAACGAGGAATCGCCTGAGCTTTCGGCTACAAGCTTATGATAATAGTCTTTTATATCCTGCTCCACCGCCGCCGGGAACGGTGCCTGCTCGATCCAGCCGCGGATCTCGGCGCCGCAGCGCGCGAGCGCCTCGATGTCCTCGGGGTCGAGCGAGCGCAGGCGCTCGGCGATGCGGCCCTCGAGCCCGCCCTGGGCGACGAAGGCCTCGAAAGCGGCGGTGGTGGTGGCAAAGCCGCCGGGAACGCGCACCCCGGCCTGCGAGAGCGCGCCGATCATCTCGCCGAGCGAGGCGTTCTTGCCGCCGACCCGGGGCAGGTCGGCCATGCGCAGGTCCTTGAGCCACGCGACGTGCATTGCCTTAGTATTTTATCGTCATGACGCAGCGCCGCACCGTGTTCTTCGTTTCCGACGGCACCGGGATCACGGCGCAGATGCTGGGCCACAGCCTGCTCACGCAGTTCGAAGGCATGGATTTCGAGCAGGTGACGGTGCCCTTCGTCGACACGCTGGAGCGGGCCGAGGAGTGCCTGGAGCGCATCGAGCGCGAGTCGCTGCGCGGCAACGGCCAGCCGATCGTGTTCTCCACGCTGGTGAACGGCGACCTGCGCGAGGTGGTGCGCCGCGCCAACGCGCTGTTCCTCGACTTCTTCGAGACCTTCATCGACCCGCTCGAAGCCGGGCTCGGCGTCAAGTCGAGCCACACCATCGGCCGCTCGCACAGCGCCATGGACAAGCAGGAGTACAAGCAGCGCATCGAGGCGGTGAATTTCGCCATGGCGCACGACGACGGCGCCTCGCACCGCGAGCTCGGCGACGCGCATGTCATCCTGATCGGCGTCTCGCGCAGCGGCAAGACGCCCACCAGCCTGTACCTCGCGCTGCAGTTCGGCGTCAAGGCCGCGAACTACCCGCTGATCCCGGAGGACTTCGCGCGCATGGAGCTGCCCGAGGCGCTGCGGCCGCACAAGGCGAGGCTCTACGGACTCACCATCGCGCCCGAGCGGCTGCGCGAGATCCGCCAGGAGCGGCGCCCGGGCAGCCAGTACGCCGACCCCGCCAACTGCCGCTTCGAGGTCGAGCACGCCGAGGCGCTGATGCGCCGCGAGGGCATCCGCTGGATCAACTCGACCGCGAAGTCGATCGAGGAGATCTCGACCACGATCCTGCGCGAGCTCAGGATCGAGCGCCAGATCTACTAGCTTCGTAGAAGCAAATCGCGGCCGCCGCGGCGACGTTGAGCGATTCGGCGAGGCCGGCCATCGGGATCGCGACCTTGATCCGGGCGCGCGCCGCCAATTCCCGGCTCACGCCCTGCCCTTCGGCGCCGAAGATCCAGCCGATCCGTCGCGGCAGCTGCGCCTGCGGCAGCGGCGTGCCCTCGCGCGGCGCGGTGCAGACGAGCGTCTCGCCGAAGCGCGCCACCGCGGCCGCGAGATCCGCCTCCTCGGCGATGCGCAGCGAGAAGTGCGCGCCCATCCCGGCGCGCAGAACCTTTGGCGACCAGGCGTCGGCGCAGCCGCGGCCGAGCACCACGTCCCGGATACCGAACGCCGCCGCGCTGCGCAGGATCGCGCCGACGTTGCCCGGATCCTGGACCCTCTCCAGGAACACGCAGGCCGACGACGCGGCGAGATCCGGACCGGATTCGGGAATCCGTATCTCGGCCGCGATGCCGGAAGGCGTTTCCGTATCTGCGATGGCGCGGAACACGGCGTCGGACACCAGCGCCGGGGCCTTGCCGTAGTGGCGCACGAGGCTCGCGAGTTCGGTTTTCTCGGCGCCGGTCTCGCCCAAGATCAAAGCCCTGATGCCCTTGCCCGCGTGCAGGCACGCCGACACGAGGTGCGCGCCCTCGAGAATCGCGGCATGGTGTTTGCGCCTCGCCCTGGCCTCGTGGGCCAATTCCCGCCAGCGCTTTACCTGCGGGTTGTCGCGCGATCGCAGGATCGTCATTCCATCCGAGTCTAGCGCAAGGCAATCGCCCTGATCACGCCCGCGTCCGGCCGGCGGTACCATGCGTCCATGCTTGCCGCACCGATCCGGGTCTACATCGTCGAGGACGACGACGAGACGCGCGAGCGCTTCGCTGCGGCCCTGAAGGCCGATCCGCGCATCCTGCTGGCGGGCACGGCGGCGAACGGAGGCGCCGCGCTCTTCGCGCTCGCCACGGTAAAGCCGGACGTGCTGCTGGTCGACCTTGGGCTGCCGGACATGGAGGGGCGCGAGGTGATCCGCTTCGCCGCCGAGCGGCTGCCGGAGTGCGAGACGATGGTGATCACGGTATTCGGCGACGAGGCGCACGTGCTCTCCAGCATCGAGGCGGGTGCGAAGGGCTACATCCTGAAGGACAGCGGTCGCGAGGAGATCGTCGGACACGTGCTCGAGCTGCGCGCGGGCGGCTCGCCGATCAGCCCGGTGATCGCGCGCCAGCTTCTGCTCAGATTGCGCC
>JBFLYF010000021.1:0-18422 GCA_040756795.1 Pseudomonadota bacterium | reverse complement strand
AGCGCGTGGTCGAGGCAGTCTACGAGGTGCCCTACCTCGCGCACGCCACCATGGAGCCGATGAACGCCACCGCGCTCGCGAAGGACGGCCGCTGCGAGATCTGGGTCGGCAGCCAGGCGCCTACGCTCGTCAAGTGGTTCGCCGCCAAGGCCGCGGGGCTGCCGGGCGAGGCGGTGACGGTGCACACGCCGTTTCTCGGCGGCGGCTTCGGCCGGCGCGCCGAGATGGACGTCACCGTGCAGGCGGCGCAGATCGCGGCGAGGCTGCCCGGCGTGCCGGTGCAGCTCGTCTGGTCGCGCGAGGAAGACCTGCAGCACGACGTCTACCGGCCGATGGCGATGGCGCGCCTGCGCTGCGCGCTCGCGCCCGACGGCTCGATCGCGGCGTGGCATCACCGCATCGTGGGGCAGTCGTGCACGCAGGGGCTCACCGCGCGGCTCATGCCCGCCGCGGCGAGCGACCTGATGAAGGACAAGACCGTCGCCGAAGGCGCCTACGACCTGCCCTACGCCATGCCCAATCGCCTCGTCGAGCACGTGCTCGCGCACGAGCCCGTGCCGGTCGGCTACTGGAGAAGCGTAGGCCACAGCTACAACGCCTTCTTCGTCGAGGCGTTCCTCGACGAGGTGGCGCGCGCGGCGCGCAAGGACCCGTTCGAGTACCGGCGCGCGATGCTCGCGCGCGCGCCGCGCCACCGGCGCGTGCTCGAGACCGCGGCCGCGATGGCGCAATGGGACCGCCCGCTCGCCCCGCGCGGCGGGGTCGCCGCGGCGCGCGGCATCGCGCTCGCCGAGTCGTTCCACTCGATCGTCGCGCAGGTGGCGGAAGTGGAGCTGCCGGCGCGGGGCGAGCGCCCGCGCGTGCGGCGCGTGCTGTGCGCGATCGATTGCGGCATGGCGCTCCACCCGGGGATCGTCGCCGCGCAGATGGAAAGCGGCGTCGTCTTCGGCCTGAGCGCGGCGCTCTCCGGCGCGGTCACGCTGAAGAACGGGCGCGTGGAGCAGTCCAACTTCCACGACTACGAGGTCGTGCGCATGGCCGACTGCCCGGAAATCGAAGTGAGCATCGTCGAGAGCGGCTGGGAGCACCTCGGCGGCGTCGGCGAGCCCGGCACGCCGCCGATCGCGCCCGCGGTGGCGAACGCGGTGTTCGCCGCGACCGGCAAGCCGGTGCGGCGATTGCCGATCAGGATCTAGATTTCTTCTTTTTCCTCGAAGGTCTTTTGCCCGGTAAGGGCGCCGGGTTGGGAACCTCTTCCGCTACGCAGAAGATCCCGCCCTGGTATGTTTCCGAGATCTCGTCGCCAGGCTTCTCGCGCGGCAGCACCTCGGCGGCGTAGTCCTCGGCGTTGTCCCGCGGCCTGTAGCCGAGGCGCACGGCGTTCGCGTTGTCGTACCAGGCACGCGTGTTGCCGGAGATGCCGTAGACGATCTCGAAGCGGATCGCCGGGTGCTCGATGCCGATTTTCACCAGTTCCGCGAGGTCGCGCGGCGAGATCCAGATGGAAAGCCGCCGCTTGTCGATCGGGCGCGGGTTGACGTTGCCGATGCGGATCATGAGGAACTGCATGCCGTACTTGTCGGCGTACAGGCTCCCGAGCGCCTCGCCGAACACCTTGGAGACGCCGTAGCGGCTGTCGGGCTTGATATACACCCTGTGGTCGATCGTCTGGCTGCGCGGGTAGAAACCCACCGCGTGGTTCGAGGTCGGGAAGACGATGCGCTTGACGCCGTTCCTGCGCGCCGCCTCGAACACGTTGTAGCAGCCGATGATGTTCGCCGCGAGGATCCCCCGCCACGGCCCTTCGACCGAGTAGCCGCCCAGATGCACGATCGCGTCCACGCCCTTGGTGATGCGCAGCGCGTCGGCGAACTTCGAGATGTCCGCACGCATGAAGGTTTCATTCTTAATTTTTTTCAATGACCTCAAGTCCGAGGCGCGAATCGCATACCGGTCGGCAAGCTCCCGCCTGAGGTGCGTCCCCACGTCGCCCGCCGCTCCCGTAATCAGAATGGTCTTCATCTGCGGAGGCCGCCAAGTATACGTTACCCGGGCGAAGCAGGCGCTTGCGAACAATATGTACATGTCCGATAATGCCCTTGTACATGTCTGGGGGCCAATGAGCGATCTCACGCTGACCGAGCTGCGCAAGCGCCTGTTCCGGGTCGCCGACAAGGTGCTCGCGACGGGAGCGCCGGTGCGCATCCGGCGAGGGACGCGCCTGCTCACGCTTTCCGCGGATTCGCGTCGCAGGGCGGCCTCGCGCCTGGCGCGCCTGAAGCGGCGCGATGTCATCACGGGCGAGGCCAAGGACCTCTGGAAAGTGAGGCCGGGGCGATGGCGCGGTCGCGCAAGCGCCGCCTGATTCACCTCGACACCCACGTCGTCTGCTGGCTGTACGCGGGGCGGGTGGACCTGCTCTCCGCGGCAGCGCGGGATGCGCTGGAAACAGGGGTGATCGCCGTCTCGCCGATGGTCGGCCTCGAGCTGCAGTACCTGCGCGAGATCGGCCGCATCAGACACGGCCCAAGGCGAATCCTTGCCGCTCTGCAGCGTGAGATCGGGCTGACGATGAGCGAGCTGCCGTTTCTCGCGCTCGCCACGCGTGCGCAGAGCTGCTCCTGGACGCGCGATCCCTTCGACCGGCTGATCGCGGCCGAAGCCGGTGCAGCGCGGGCGCGCCTGGTGACGCGGGATGATCACCTCAGGCGCAATTTTCGGCCCGCCCTGTGGTAGATCGCCCCACGAATTCTTCCGGCTGGCAACCGAGCGCGCGCGTGCCCGACGCGCAGGTGGTGGTCCTGGACGAGTCCTTCAACCGCTACCGCCTGCCGCTCGCCAAGGTGGAGCGGCTCGCCGCCGGCCTCACGCGCTGGGCCGAGGGGCCGGTGTGGCTGGGCGACCAGCGCTCGCTCGTCTGGAGCGACGTGCCGGGCGACTGCATGTGGCGCTGGGACGAGGAGACGGGCGCGGCGAGCGTATTTCGCAGGCCCTCGGGCTACGCCAACGGCAACACGCGCGACCGCCAGGGACGGCTCCTCACCTGCGAGCATGGTGGCCGCCGCGTATCCCGCACCGAGCTGGATGGCCGGGTTGTCACTCTGGTAGATGCTTTTGACAATAAAAGGTTGAATTCACCCAATGACGTCGTCTGCAAGACCGACGGCTCGATCTGGTTCACCGACCCGAGCTTCGGCATTCTCGGCTGGTACGAGGGCGCGAAGGCGGAGCCCGAGCTGCCTACGAACGTCTACCGCTGGGATCCTTCGGGAAAGCTGGAAGTCGTCGCCGAGGGCATCAACCAGCCCAACGGGCTTGCCTTCTCGCCTGACGAGTCGGTCCTCTACGTCGTCGAGTCAAGATCAGTGCCGCGAAAGATTCTGGCCTTTAATGTTATTCAAAATAAAACCCTCAAGAATCGGCGTGTGCTGATCGACGCGGGCCCGAAGGGCACGCCGGACGGCTTTCGCGTCGATGTCGACGGCAACCTCTGGTGCGGCTGGGGCATGGGCGAGGCGGGGCTGGATGGCGTGCACGTCTTCAACCCCGAGGGGCGCCTGATCGGGCGCATCGACCTTCCCGAGCGCTGCGCCAACGTCTGCTTCGGCGGCCTGCACCGCAACCGCCTCTTCATGGCGGCGACCACTTCGCTCTACGCCTTGTACGTGAACACGCAGGGCGTGCCGTACTTCTAGAAGTCGATCACGCCTTTTCCCGAGGACTGCGCATCGAACACGCTGTAAGCCTCGGCCGCCTGGTCGAGCGACCAGCGGTGCGTGAAGATGCGCTCGAGCTTGATCCCCGAATCGGCGACGAAGCGCGCGCACTCGGCCATGCCCATGGCGCTGAAGGTCCAGGAGCCGATCAGCGTCACCTGGCGGCGCAGCAGGTCGGGCGACACGTCGAGCGTCACCTCGCCGCCCTCGCCCACGAAGCATGCGATGCCCCAGGTCTTCACCGAGCGCACCGCGGCTCGCCGCGCCGCGGCCACCCCGGTGCAGTCGAGCGCGAGATCGACGCCTTCGCCATGCGTGAGTTCTTTCAGGGACTTTTCTGCGTCTTCTTTCGAAGAATTCACAAGTGAACCGGCCCCAAACTGCTCGGCCAGCTTGAGCCGGTCGTCGTTCGTCTCCACCGCGATGACGCGCGCGCCCATCTTCGCGCCGAGCAGCGTCGCCGAGAGGCCGACCGGGCCCTGGCCGAACACGGCGAGCGTCTGCCCGCCGGCGAGCTGCATGCGGCGCAACGCGCCGAACGCGGTGCCGGTGCCGCATGCGACCGCCGCGCCCTCGGCGAAGGAAAGCTCATCGGGCAGCGGCACGAGCGTGCGCGCCGGCACCTTGAGGTACTCGGCATGCCCGCCGTGTGCGGTGACGCCGTAGACGGTGATCCCGGCGCGGCAGAGCTGCGACCAGCCGACGCGGCAGTGCTTGCACACGCCGCAGCCCGAGTAGTGGTGGTCCATGACGCGCTGGCCGATCGGCGCCTCGCGCTCGGCGACGCCGGGGCCGCGCGCCGCCACCACGCCGCAGGGCTCGTGCCCGGCGATGAAGGGCTCGGCGTCGCCCCCGAGTCCCAGCGCCTTCTGCGCCTCGCCCGGCGCCGAGCGGTAGAACTTGAGGTCGCTGCCGCACAGCCCCGAGGCCTTCATCTGGATCACCACTTCGCCGGGTCCGGGGGTCGGATCCGGGAAGTTGCGGATTTCGATCTTGCGATTGCCGAGAAACACCGCGCCGCGCATTTCGGATTCCCTCCGCAGTCAGGGATGCAAAGATAGCCGGTTCGGATCGCCAGGTGTAAGCTGGCCGGCATGCCGCATCGCTTCGCTGACAGCGTGGCCGTCCTGCTCGGGGTGGTCCTCGCCGCGACTCCGCTCGCGCTCTGGATCGCCTGGACCCCGGCGGTGCTCGCAGTTGTCGTCGCAGCCGCGCTTGCGAGCGCGAGCCTGCTCGTGCTGCTGCACGAGCTTGCGCCGCCGCAGGCGGGCGGTCAGCCGCAGGTCGAGCGGCCCGGCCTGCCCGAGGAATTCGTCGAGGAAATCCACCGGCTGTTTCCGCTGACGTACCATCATTCGGGCGCGCCCGCGGCGCGCTACCGGCGCGCCATGGACAAGCTCTCGCGCATGATCAGGGCGCGCTGAGGGCTCGCTTGTGCGCATCCACCGCAATCAACCCCTGACCCGGATCCTCGGCACGCTGGCGGGAAGCGGATTCCTCGCGATCGGCGCCTACGCCATGTTTGGCGCGGACGACGCGGTTCCCGCGCTCGCCAGGGAGCGCGCCTGGTGGTTCGGCGCCACCACGATCATCGCCGGCGTCTGGGCGATCGCGGTGTCCTGGCTCGATTCGGATCTCTCCGGCGTGTGGTGCCGCCCGCCGCGCCTGCCGCGCGACCTCAGGGGCTAGCCGGCGGCTTTCCCGTTTTCCCGTCGTGGCGCCCGGCGATGCTGTCGATGTGGTGCGCGTCGTAGCTCTTGGAGTGCAGGTCCGCGGCGCGCTCCTCGGCCCAGGTCTCGCTCACCGTGCGCGCCTTGCACACGAAGTAATGCAGCGCAAGCGCCATGCTCCAGAGCGCGATCGGCCAGAACGACCACCAGGGTCCGCCGGTGACCCAGTTCGCGCCCGCGAGGCACAGCACTCCCGCGCCGAACGCCCACGCGTGAATGCGAACCCAGCGCACGGCGCGCGCCCGCGCTCAGTCCGGCGCGGCCGGGCCGGGGAGCCCGGGCCAGGCGCGTGCGATCGCCAGCGGCCGCCGCGCGTACCAGAGCCAGAGCAGCAGCAGCGCGACCAGCAGGACCTTGTCGGCGAGCTCGAGGTTCGGGTGAAAACCGTAGAGCGCGAAGTAGCCGAGCGCGGCGAGCGGCGCGCTCCCGCACCACAGGGCCGCCCAGGGATGACGGGCGGCGCCGAGAAGAATCGCGGCGCAGCACACCGTGAAGCTGTAGATCGACGCTCCCGCCGCTTCCGCGCGCGGCAGCTCGCCCGCTAGCGCTGCGACCGAGAGCACAGCTGAGAGCACGCCGACGAAAAACGCGTAGCCGAACAGCTCGTAGTGCGCCTGGCGGCGCGTCAACTGCGCGACGCGGGTGAAGTACGGCGTGCGCTCGTCGTGCCAGACGTAGCGCTTGACGAGCTTTTCCCAGTCGAGATCGACCACCCGCGCTCCGCCTAGGCCGCGCGCCCCGAGCCCGGCGGCGCGGCCTGCGCCGCCGCTTCGCCGGAGAGCAGCGTGGCGGGCGCGGGCGAATCCGAGAGCCGCAGCCCGTACTCGTCCTCCAGCTTGATGCGCTCCTTGCCCTCGATCTTCGCGTCGGTCTCCGGCCAGTCGAGGGTCATGAGGGGGAAGCGCAGCTCGCGCGGCCCCCACAGGATGGTCACCACCTGCAGCCAGGCCGCGATTCCCGAGACCATCGCCACCACCAGGCCGAAGACGAGAATCCCCTTGATGATCCAGCGATGCGAGAGCCCGACCTGCGACGCGGAGATTTCCTTCACCGCATAGGAGGCGTAGGTATAGTCGAGCGCAAACCAGATCACGACCGCGCAGAACGGCAGCATGAAAAAGGTCAGCCCGATGAATTCCAGCCACGCCTTGCCGCGGAACTGCACGCCGTCGCGGATGAGGTCGATGCGCACGTGCGTGTTGTAGACCACGCCGTAGCCGAGCACCAGCGCGAACAGCGCGGCGTGGAAATGCCACTCCAGCTCCTGCAGGACCGTCGAATCGAACATGCGGCCGACGTTGGCCGTGATCCAGTTCTGCATGCTGTAGACCCTGCCCGATTCGTCGTCCACGTAGGCGAGCTTGCGCAGGATCACGTCGAGGCAGGTGACCAGCACCACCGGAATGCTGAGCCAGGCGCCCCAGCGGCCGACGAAATCCACGATCCGGCGCAGCCGGTCGGCGGCGCGTACCGTTCTCGGCAGCTCGCCGCTCAGCTCGCGCAGCTCGCTCGAATCCGTCACGCGGGCCCGCTCACTCGTAGGTTACCTTCATCAGCCACAGCGCGAGCTGCGGGAAAGCCATGACGAGGATCACGCCGATCGCCTGGATGATCACGAAGGGCACGATGCCCCGGTAGATGCTCTGGATCTTCACCTCCTTCGGCGCGATGCCCTTCATATAGAAAAGGGCGAAACCGAACGGCGGCGTGAGGAACGAGGTCTGCAGGTTGACCGCCAGCAGGATCAGGAACCAGTAGACGACGTCCTCCTGCGGCACGTGGGTGCCGAAATCGAGGAACTTGACGAGCGGCGCGAACACCGGCAGCACGATGAGGGTGATCTCGATCCAGTCGAGAAAGAAGCCGAGGAAGAACACGATCAGCATGACCAGGATGACGAACCCCCAGCTGCCCAGGCCCGCCCCCTTGATCATGCGCTCGACCAGGTCGTCGCCGCCGAGCTGGCGGTAGACCAGCGCGAAGCAGGTGGCGCTGATGATGATGAAGAACACCATGGAAATCGTGCGCGCCGAGCTCTGGCAGACCGCGTCCATCATCTTGAAGTTGAGCCGGCCCCAGAGCGCCGCGAGCGCGATCGCGCCGGCGGCGCCGACGGCGCCCGCCTCGCTCGGCGTCGCCCAGCCGAGCAGGATCGAGAGCTTGATCAGGCCGATCAGGAACACCGGCGGGAAGAACGCGCGCCACAGCAGCGGCGCCATCTTGCCCTTGGGGACCGTCAGCAGGTCGGGCGGCAGCGGCGGCGCGAGCGAGGGCCTGAGCTTCGCGGCAAAGAAGATGAAAAGGAGATACATCAAGGCGAGCGTGAGGCCCGGGACGAGCGCGGCCGAGAACAGGTTGCCGACCGAGACCGAGAGCAGGTCGGCCATGACGATCAGCATGATGCTCGGCGGAATGAGGATGCCGAGCGTTCCGGCCGCGGCGATGGTGCCGCAGGAAAGCGCGTGGCTGTAGCCCTGCCTGATCATGGTCGGCAGCGCGAGCGCGGTCATCATGGTGACCGAGGCGCCGATGATGCCGGTCATCGCTGCGAGGATCGTGCCCATGATGGTGACGCCGAGCGCGAGCGCCCCCGGCACGCGCTTCAGGATCACCTGCACGCAGTAGAGCAGGTCCTGGGCGATGCCGCTCCTCTCCATCATCACCCCCATGAAGATGAAGGTGGGGATCGCCACCAGCACCAGGTTCTCGGCCGCCTGGCCCCAGATGCGCGGCAGGAAATTGAAGAAATGCACGATCTTGAACGTGCCCAGGAAATAGCCGAGCAGGCCGAAGAGCAGCGCGATCCCGCCCAGGATGAACGCCACCGGGTAGCCCGTGAAGAGCAGCACGCCGAGCGTGATGAACATGACGAGCGGCAGGTACTCCTGCGCCCCGTGGAGCAGATTCCCGCGCGCGGCGGGGCTCAGGCCCGTCACGTAGGCATAGCCGAAGCCGATCAGCAGGATGAGCGCGATCGCCACCGCATAGCGGTTCGCAAGCCGGCTTCCCAGTCTGAGCAGGAACTCCATCCGGGCTCCTCAGGCAAGCATTCCAATCGGCGCCGCGGCGCCGGGATCCCGGGGGATTCCCGGCGCGCGGGCCCGATGCGCGCCAGACTCGCGCGCGCGGGTCACTCGAGGTACGTCGGCTTCAGCACCTGCGACTTGCCCCAGACCGCGTAGCTCTTGCGGAAGGCGAGGAAGTCGTCTGCGATCTTCTTGAACAGCGGGTCCTTGGCGGACTCCTCCTTCAGCACCTCGAGCCAAGCCTTCTCGAAGGTGGCGAGGTCCTTGTCCGTCCAGCGCTTGATCTGCACCTTGTGCTTCGCCTGCATCTCGGCCATCACCCCGTACTGGAACGCCTCGGTTTCCGCGTAGGTGTAGTGGACCTGGTTGCCGGCCGCGACCTGCAGGATCCTCTTATAGGACTTGGGCAGGGCGTCGAAGGCCTTCTTCGGCATCAGGATCTCGCTCACCGACACCTGCTGGTGCCAGCCCGGGAAGTAGTTGAACTTCGCCACCTGGTGAAAGCCCAGCTTCACGTCCATCGCCGGCATCGAGAACTCGGTGGCGTCGATCACCCCGCGCTCGAGCGCCGGGAAGATGTCGGCCGCCGCGAGCAGCTGCGTAGAGACGCCGAGCTTCTGCATCACCTGGGCGCCGAGCCCGAAGAAGCGCATCTTCAAGCCCTTCAGCTGCTCGGTCGACTTGATCTCCCGGCGGAACCAGCCCGAGGTCTCGGGGCCGATCGCGAAGCCGTCGATGGCGTACAGGCCGTGCTTGTCGTAGATCTCCTGGCGCAGCTTGTTGCCGTTGCCGAAGATCTTCCAGGCGAAGAACTCGCCGTAGCCCGGCCCGAACGGCACCGTGGTGAAGAACGCGAGCGCCGGGTACTTGCCGGTGTGGTAGCCGGGCGTGGTCCAGCACGCGTCCACCGACCCCTTGGCGGCGGCGTCGAAGCACTCCAGCGGCGGCACCAGCGCGCCGGGCTCGTGGAACTTGATGACGAAGTTGCCGTCGGTCATCTCCTCGACGTCCTTGGTCCAGCGCACCCCCGAGGTCCCGAGGTGCGTCAGCGTGCTGCCGAACGCGCTCTGCATCCGCCAGTTCACCTTGGGTTGCTGCGCCTGCGCCGGCAGCGCGAGCGCTACGCCGGCCGCGGCCGTCACTGCGGCGGCCGCCCATCCCCGCTTGAGCTTGACGATCATGTCTCCCTCCTCCGTTAGTCCCGCAACCGCCTCTCCCAAGGCGGACGTGAGCATCATAATTCACCGTCCGGTGAATTCATAGACCTTCAGGATCGCGCCGCTGTCCAGCTCGCCGTGGCCCATGCGAAGCAGCTTCCGGTACAGCTGCAAGGCCTCGGCCGTCATCGGCGCGGGCGCCCTCAGGTCCGCCGCAAATTGGTGCACCATCTCCAGGTCCTTGAGCAGCTGGCGCGCGTAGCCGAGCGGCGTGAAGTCCCGCCTGGCCATGCGCGGATAGAGCTTCTGCAGCAGCGACCCGTCGGCGTGGCCCCCCGCCAGGCATTCGGGCAGGCGCGCGGCGTCGATGCCGGCCGACTCGGCGAGCACGACCGCCTCGGCCATCACCGCGTGCCCGCAGCCGACGATGAGCTGGTTGAGCATCTTCGTCACCATCCCCGCCCCCGCCGGCCCCATGCGCGTGAAGCGGCCCGAGATGTCGGCGAAGAGCGGCCGCGCGCGCTCGATCTCGGCCGCATCGCCCCCCGCCATGACGGTGAGAGTGCCGGCCGCCGAGGCGGGCGGGCCGCCGGAGACCGGCGCATCGATCCAGCCGCAGCCAGTCGTCTCGCGGAGGTTGGCCGCGAAGGCCTTGCACTTCTCCACCTTGATCGTCGAAAAATCGATCACGAGCTGCGGCGGCCGGATTGCGCAAGCGACGCCCTCCGCGCCGAACACCGCCTGCTCCACCGCCTCGGTCGTCGGCAGGTTGAGCAGAACGAAATCCGCTCCCTGCACGGCATCCGCGGGGGATGACGCGGCGGGCTCGAATCTGCCGGGAGCAATGTCGTAGGCCCTCAGCGCGTAGCCAAGCGACAGAAGGCGCTTTGCCATCGGCAGCCCCATCAGGCCGACGCCGATGTATCCGATGCTGGGTTTGCTCGCCATGTCTACTCCATCGCGTAAATGCGGCAGGCGTTATCGTGAAACAACAACCGTTTTTCCGGGAAAGAAAAGCCTTCGACAATCCGCCTGAACCCCCGGTAGATCTCGTCGAAGCTCGCGCACAGGCCGTCGACGGGAAAGTTGCTGGCGAACATCGCGCGCTCGACACCGAAGATCTCGATCGCCGCGAGCACGATGTCGCGATTCAGCGCCGCGGTCCAGGCGCTCCCCGGCACGCAGATGCCGGAGATCTTGATCGCCGCGTTCGGGCATTTCGCCAACGCGCGCAAAGCTCGCTTCCATCCGGCCAGGCCCGCGGCGCTGCGATCGGCGGGCAGACCGGCGTGATTCAGGACGAGCCGCGTATCGGGGTACGCTCGGCACAGATCGGCCGCGTCGGCGAGCTCGCTCCACGGCGCCTGCAGATCGAAGCGCAGGCCGAAGCGCGCGAGCAGCGCGTAGCCGGCGCGCCAGCGCGCCTCGCGCATCGCCCCCGCGCGCGGCTTGTGGCGGACGCCGCGCACGAAGGCGTGGGCGGCCTGCTGCTCGAGCACCGTGGCGGCGTCGTCGCGATCGAGCCACGCCTGCGCAACCATGGCGGTCGGAAAACCCGTGTCGCGGCGCAGGCGCTCCACCCACGCGGTTTCGCCGAGCGGATCGCGCGGATCCCACTCGGCCTCGACGTACACCGTCTTCACGACGTCGTGGCCCGCGGCGTCGGCGAAGTAGTCGGCGGGCAGGTACGGCCGGCGCAGCGGCCTCGTGTCGCCGTAGCGGAACGACGGCGGGGGCTCGGAGCACAGCCACGGATGGCGGCCGAGGCGCGTGTCCCAGAAATGCTGGTGCGCATCGGCGATGAGCAAGCGCTCCGCCACGCGCCTATCGCAGCAACTCGACGAACTCGGCGTTGCCCGAGAGATCGTAGCGGCCGGACTCGATCGCCGCGCCCATCGCGGCGCAGGCCGCGCGCGCATCGCGCGCCTTGCCGATCACGCCCTGCGCGCGCGCGGAGGCCGCGGCCATCGCGGTCAGGTCGGACTCTTCGGCCAGGCGCCGCGCCGCGCGCTCCTCGCCCTGCGCCGCCAGCCGCTGCTCCGCCTCCTTGCTCCAGGCCTCGGCGCGCCCGAGCAGCGCGGCATTGCGCTTGCGGTAGGCCTGGTAGCGCGCTTCGACCTCCTCGTCGGTGAGCACGCCCCTCGTCCCGCAGGCGAGCAGCAGCTCGCCGACGTGGGTCGTCATATAGCTCCGAAGGGCGATGACGCGCGCATACGATTCGAGCAGCGCGGGCGAGGGCTTCGATTGCGCGGCCGCCGCGGCCGGCAGCGCAAGGCCGGCCGCGAGGGCCATCAGGCGCACCCGGGCAATCACGCCCCGCAGTTTAGCTGCGCCGGGTCAGCCCGGCATCGTCCGGCCGAGGTGCGGCTGCACGTCCCGCACACCGGGCATGCTGCGCACCGCGAGGATGAGCGCCTCGCGCTGGGGGACGGACTCCACCGCGCCCCAGAGCTGCACGACGCCGTTCTCCACCAGGACATTGACGAAAGCGCTCGACGCCCAGCCTTCGTGGCGCAGCATGGAATCGATGCGCTCGCGCAACTCCTGGTCGCTCGATGCCGCGGGCGAAGCGCTACGCTGCGCCACCAGCGCGCGCAGCAGGTCGGCGCGCGTCAGCAGGCCCGCGAGCCTGCCCTGCGCCACGACCGGCAGGCGCTTGACGTGGCGCCGCTCCATGAGCCGCACGACCTCGGCGAGCGGCGTGTCCGGCGCCACGCAGATCGCCGGCTGCGACATGACCGCGCGCGCCGTCATGCCGTGGGTCTTGACGAAATCGCGCGCGCTTTCGTCCTCGGAAAGAAACACGCTCAGCCAGCCGGCCGGGTGCTGCTCGGTCCCCAGCTCGGGCCGGCGGATGAGGTCGCCCTCGCTCAGGATGCCGAGAACGCGCCGCTCGCCGTCGACCACCGGCAGCCCGCTGATGCGGCGCTCGAGCATCAGCGACGCGGCCTCGCGCACCGAGGTGTCGGGCCCCACGGAAATCACGTCTTTCACCATCACGTCGGCGGCATGCATGTGCATGAGCCTAGTGCCCGCCCCGGCGGTCGCATTGATCTTCGTCAAACCCGCCCATCGGCGGAACTAGCTGCTGCGCAAATGGCGCTCCTTGCAGGTGCGCAGCACCTCCTCCGGGTCGCGCCGCCACCAGTCGAGCTCGGAGAAGATCTCGACCTCATGAAATCCCGAATATCCCGCGGCTTCGACCCAGCTTCTTATTCTTCTCAAATCAATCACCCCATCTCCCATCATCGCCCGGTCATTCAGCAAATCCCGCGTGGGCACCCGCCAGTCGGAGATGTGGTAGGCGAGGATGCGCTTCCCCGCCCTCTCGATCTGCTGCTCGAGCTTGGGATCCCACCAGACGTGATACACGTCCACCGCGACGCCGATGCCTTCCCCCAGGAATTCACAGAGATCCAGCGCTTGCTCGAGCGTGTTGACGCAGGCGCGGTCGGCCGCCTGCATCGGATGCAGCGGTTCGATGGCGAGCGCAACGCCGGCCTTTCTCGCTTCGGGAAGGATTGCCGCAATGCCTTCCCTGACCCTCTGTCTGGCAGAGGTCAGATCCTTCGAATCCGGCAGCAGCCCCCCCACGACCAGCACCAGGCATTGCGCATTCAATTCGTGCGCCTCTTCCACCGCCCTCAGATTGTCCTGAAGAAAGTCCTTCGAAGTGAAGAACCCCCCGCGGCAAAGCCCGGTTACGGTCAAGTCGTGGGTCCTGATCAAGGAAGCCGTCTTCTTCAAGCCCAGTTCGGCAACCTTGTCCCGCCACGGCGCGATGCCGCGGATGCCGTGGCGCGCGCAGCCCTCGATCGCCTGCGCCAGGTTCCACTGCCTGCGCACCGTCGCCGTGTTGAGCGACAGGCGCTGCGGGTCAGGCAGCGCCATGCACGGCCAGCAGCTGCCGCATGCGCCGGCAGGCGAGCGCCGGATCGGCGAGCAGGCCCGCCGCGTCGGCGAGGCGAAAGAGCTCGGCGAGATGCAGGATGCTCCTCGCGCTTTGCTGGCCGCCGAGCATGACGAAGTGGTCCTGGTGGCCGTTCAGCCACGCCATGAAGACCACGCCCGTCTTGTAGAAGCGTGTCGGGGCCTGAAAGATGTGGCGCGACAGGGGCACGGTCGGGCCGAGGACTTCATGAAAGTTCTTGTTTTCGTTGTTACCCAGAAAACCAAGCGCTTGGGAAGCGGCCGGCGCGATGGCGTCGAAAATGCCGAGCAAGGCGTCCGAGTAGCCCAGCGCATCGCCTTCGATCAGCTCGGCGAAGTTGAAGTCGTCGCCGGTGTACATGCGCACGCCCCTGGGCAGGCGGCGGCGCATGGCGATTTCCTTGTCCTTGTCCAGCAATGAGATTTTTATTCCGTCGATTTTCGATTTGTTTTTTTCTATAACAGAAAGACAAACCTCCATCGCCTCGGAATGATCATCCTTGCCCCAGTAGCCGGCGAGCGCCGGATCGAACATCTCGCCGAGCCAGTGGAGGATCACCGGCTCCTTCACCTGAGCGAGGATCCGGTCGTAGACGCGGGCGTAGTCCTGCGGCGAGCGCGCGCAGGCGGCGAGCGCGCGGCTCGCCATGAGGATGATCCTGCCGCCCGCCTTCTCGATCGCGGCGCACTGGTGCTCGTAGGCGGCGATGACGTTCCCGATCTTCAGATCCGGGCTCGGCACGAGGTGGTCCGTCCCGGCCCCGGAAGCGACGAACGCGCCCGGGATCGTCTTCGCTTCCTTGACGCATCTTTCGACGAGCCGGAGCGAGGCGTCCCAGTCCAGGCCCATGCCGCGCTGCGCGGTGTCCATCGCCTCGGCGACGCCGAAGCCCCAGGACCAGAGGTGCCGGCGGTAGGCGAGCGTCGCCTCCCAGTCGATCGCGCTGTCGAGCCACGGGTCCCGGGACGAGAAGGGATCGGCCACGACATGCGCCGCGGCATAGGCGACGCGAGTGAACGGCTGCGAAGGTTTCTTGAAGCTCTCGGGTTCCCTGACCTGATAGGGTTCAATCCTCCCGGAGGAAGAAGGAAGGCCAATCGTCTGAATCGCGTCGCGCCTCATGCCTTCAGCCTCGGTACGTCGATCCATTTCTTCTGCTTCCAGCTCTTCAGTCCCAGCTCGGCCAGCTGCACGCCCTTCGCGCCCTCGAGCAGGCCCCAGCGGAACGGGCCCTCGCCCGCGACATGCCGCAGGAAAAGCTCCCACTGCGCCTTGAAGGCGTTGTCGGTGCCCGCCTCCGGCACCTCTTCCCAGCCCGCGAAGAAATCGATCGGCTGCGGGATGTCCGGGTTCCACACCGGCTTGGGCGTCTTCGCATCGCTTTGAAAGAAGCATTTCCGCAGCCCGGCGACCGCGCTGCCCCGCGTGCCGTCGACCTGCAGCGTCAGCAGGTCGTCGCGCCGCACGCGCACCGTCCAGGACGAGTTGAAGTGCGCGATCGCGCCGCCCGCGAGCCGGAAGGTGGCGTAGGCGGCGTCGTCCGCGGTGGCGCGGTACTTCCTGCCCTGCTCGTCCCAGCGCCACGGAATGTGCGTCGCGCCGAGGCAGGACACTGCCTTCACCGCGCCGAACAGGTTGTCCATCACGTAGCGCCAGTGGCACAGCATGTCGAGGATGATGCCGCCGCCGTCTTTCCTGCGGTAGTTCCACGACGGGCGCTGCGCCGGCGGCTGGCCCGACTGCGGATCGCCCTCGAACACCCAGTATCCGAATTCGCCTCTCACGGACAGCAACCTTCCGAAAAATCCCTCATCGCGCAGCTTCTTCAGCTTGAGAAGCCCGGGCAGCCAGAGCTTGTCCTGCACGACCCCGTGCTTGACCTTGGCTTTTTTCGCGCTCCGGTACAAGTCGATCGCCCGCGCAAGCGTCGTCGCGACCGGCTTCTCGCAATAGACGTGCTTGCCGGCGGCGATCGCCTGCTTGAGCAGCTTCGGCCGGAGCTGGGTCGAGGCGGCATCGAAGAAGATTTCGTCGCTTTTATTTTCAAGCGCTTTTTCGAGCTGGGTCGTCCAGCGCGAAACATCGTTCGCTTTCGCAAGCTCTTCAACTTTTTCCGGATTACGGCCAACCAGGATCGGATCCGGCATCAAGCGAGTGCCGTCCTTCAGGGCGACGCCGCCTTGCCTGCGGATCTCGAGGATCGAGCGCACCAGGTGCTGGTTCGTGCCCATGCGCCCGGTGACGCCGTGCATGATGATGCCGATGCGCCGCTCGGCCATCGCTATCTGCCGATGAATTCCAGCGTCACGCCGTCGGCGTCGCGCAGGTAGACGACCTTCTTGCCCTTGTTCGGCCCCTGGTCGATCGCGACCGGCGGATGGATCGCCTTCACGCCGTACGCGGCCGCCTCCGCGACCGCCGCCTCCACGTCGTCCACGTCGAGCGCGAGGTGCGCGAAGCCGGTGTCGCAGGGGCGCGCGACGACCTTGCACCGGGAATCCGGCGCCTTGTACTCGATCAGCTCCACCACCTGCCCCGGGCCGCGCACGAAGGCGATCTCCATCTCGGCGCCCTCCACGCCGGTCACCTGCTGGATGATTCTCGGATCGCGCGGCGCGCGCGACACGAGCTGAAAGCCGAGGCAGCCCGTAAAGAACGCGAGCGTGCGGTCCAGGCTCGAGACGGTGAAGCTGGTGTGATTGGCGCTCAGCACGCGGAAGCTCATCGCGGCATCTCCTTCATCGAACTCCACTCCGGCATGGCGCGGCTGGCGAACCCCGGGCAGTCGAGCGAACCGATGTCCAGGTTCCCGGCCCGGATTTTCACCCTGACCGCGCCATGGCTCTTCTCATACAGGTCGGGATGGTGTGCGAGGAACGCGGCCTGCTCGGTCTGCGGCAGGCCGGCCATGCCGTTGACGTAGTGGTGGCCGTTGCGCTCGACGTGCCTCAGCCCCAGGATCGAAACCAGCGCCAGGTCCTGCTGCAGGGCAAGGCCCGCCTGGATGGTCAGGTCCTCTCCCGACATGAAGTAGCCGCTGCCCCACGCCGCGCAGCGCGCCGCGTTGACGAGCGACTTGTAGATGCCCTTGCAGGTCTTGGACGAAACGCCCGCGTAGCCGAGCGCTCGCGCGCGCGGAAAAGCGTCGAGCGAGTCGTCCGACTCGTCGATGATCACGGGCTTGCCGAGGCCGGCGACCGGCCGCTCGAGCGCATGCTGCCGCTTTACCGGCTGCTCGATGAAGAGAATGCTTTCTTTCAGCCTGGCGAGCCTGCGGTCTCCCGCAAGCGCTTTCCACAGCTCCACGACACCTTGCATGTCCTCGTACTGCTCGTTGCCGTCGAGCGAGACGTGATAGGGCCCGGGGATGCGGTCGAGCACCGCGGCGATCGCCGCGAGCCGCTCGAGGTCGGCGGCGACCTCGCCCGATACCTTCAGCTTGAACCACCTGTGGCCGTAGCGCTCGATCACCTCTTCGAGCGTCTCCGGCAAGCCGTCCTCGACGCGCGCCTTCACGTCGGCGGCGGTGATCGGGTCGAGCAGGCCTACGGTATGCCGGGCGGCAACTGTTTTGCTTTTCTTCAATCTCGAGAAAAAGCCTGGCAGGTCGAGGCCCTCGAAGCGCTCTGCCCCGACCAGATTCTTCGTAACTGCTTCATAGAAGGAAACGCCCAAAGCCCGGCAGAGCGCATCCAGCAGCGCGCGGTCGATCAGCGCGGGACCGTAGTTCTCGACCAGGCCCTTGCCCGCAGTGGAATGCCGCCAGGCGGTCTCGAAGCCGCTCGCGAGGCAGCAGCTGCGCGCGGCGCGCAGCGAGGCGCGCAGCTGCTCGAAGTTGTCCTCGTCGGAGAGCGCCGGGTTCTTGTCGAACCACTTCGGCGCGAGCAGCTCGGCGGCGGCGCCCTCGGCCTCGCGCCCATCCTCGGTGCGGATGCGGCAGCGCACGAAAGCCTGCGGCGCCCGGGTGAGCGTCACCACGCCGAAGCGGAACGGCATGCGCAGGCGCACCTCGCGCTCGAACAGCTCGAGCGCGTCGATTCTCAGCCTGACGGCGCTTGCGGCGCGTTCCATGAGTCTCGCTAGAGCGCCATCGCCGGCCGCTCGGCCATCTTCGCGCGCCAGCGCACGATATGCGGGTGCTGCTCGCCGGGCTTCACTTTCACGATGCGCGCGAAGTCCACCGCCACGACGGCGGTGATGTCGGCGACGCTGAAGCGGCCGGCGGCGACGAAGTCGCGGCCGGCGAGCCGCTCGTTCAGGGTCACGAAGAACTGCTGCACGCGCGCGAGGCCGCGCTGCGCGAGCTCGGGGATCTGCGCGTAGTTCACCGGGCCGGCGAGCGCGCGGTTCGCCAGCGCGGGCGAGCTGTTGCGCATCGCCTCCGCGATCGCGAGCAGCCCCTCGAACTCGGCGCGCCAGCTCCAGCTCGCGATCTCGGCCTTCTCGAGCGGCGTGACGCCCAGCAGCGGGGGCTCCGGGTAGCGGGCCTCCACCCAGGCGGTGATCGCCGCGTTGTCGGCGAGCACCGCGCCCTCCTCGGTGCGCAGCGCCGGCACCGTGCACTGCGGGTTGATCCTGCGGTAGGCCTCGCCGAGCTGCTCGCCCGCGCGCAGGTCCACCTGCACCGTTTCGTGCCGGACGCCCTTCTCGGCGAGCAGGATGCGCGCGCGGCGCGGGCTGGGAGCGCTCGAGCAGTCGTAGAGGGTGATCATTGGGCGGCCCCCTTGTCCTGGGTCCTGGTCTCGAAATCCGCCGCGTCGTGCCGCTCGTGCAGCTGGCTGCGGGGATCGCCCCAGGTGCGGTTCACCATGCGGCCGCGCTTCACGGCCGGGCGCTCGGCGATGCGTTCGGTCCAGCGTCGC
>JBFLYF010000209.1:0-5796 GCA_040756795.1 Pseudomonadota bacterium | reverse complement strand
GGGAAAGAGCTCTTGCACGCGCCGCACGATCGCCTCGCAGCGCACCCGGTTGATCCCGGTGTCGTAGCCGCAGAGCTCCGCGGTGCCCGCGATGCGCAGCCGGTCGCCGAGCCGCGAGAGAACCAGCTTGTGCGCCTCGTCCGAGAGCGACACGGTCCAGGCCGCCTTCGGGTCCTTCACCGGCATGGTCACGGAGTAGCCCTTCAACGGGTAGATCGGCAGGTCGACGCCGAGCGGGCGAAGCAAGAGCGGGCTGTAGCTTCCCAGCGCCACGACATAGGCATCCGCCTCGATGGAGGAGGTTTTTGTTACTACCGATTCGATTTTCTCGTTTCGAGTGGAAAAGCGTTCGATAGCAACGTCAAATTCAAACTCGACCCCGTTTGCAGCGCAGAGCTTCGCCAGCGCTGTGGTGAATTTGTAGGCGTCGCCCGATTCGTCCTCGGGGTAGTAGCGGCCGCCGATCAGCCGGTCCCCGAGCGGCGCTACGGCGGGCTCGATCGCGGCGCACTCCTCGGGCGTGATCATGCCGCGCTCGAAGCCACGGCCCTCGGTGTAGAGCACGAGGATGCCGCGCGAGACGCGGTCGTACTCGAGGCCGGTCTCCTCGCGCAGCGCGCGCAGCAGCGACCGGCTGTAGACGCCGAGGCGCCGCAGGCGCGCCGCGTTCGCCTCGAAGCGGGCCGCGGTGCAGTTGCGCAGGAAGGCGAGCCCCCAGCGCCACTGCGCGGGGTCCATGCGCAGCCGAAACAGCAGCGGCGCGTCTTCCCGCAGCAGCCACTGCAGCGCCTGCAGCGGCACCCCGGGCTTGGCCCAGGGGGCGGCGTGATCGGCCGAGATCTGCCCGCCGTTGGCGAAGCTGGTCTCCAGGCCCGGCCCTGCGCGGCGCTCGAGCACCCGCACTTCGTGCCCTGCCTGCCGCAGGTACCAGGCCGCGCTCACGCCGACGACCCCGGCGCCGAGGACCACGACTCTCATGAAAAAAATTTTATTCTGCCATTTACAATTGGGCATGCCCCCGGAGGAAAAAAAAGGAGACAAGCTGAGCGACTCCGGCCAGTTCATCCGCAAGATGGACGGCGAGCTGCTCGGCTGGGAGAACCCGGCGGCGCGCCTGCGCGAGGCGCTCGACTACGACCATTTCCGCCTCTACGCGCAGCCGGTGGTGGCGCTTGCGCCGCCGCCCGGCGCCGTCGCGTTCGCCGAGGTGCTGGTGCGGCTGCGCGAGGAGGAGAAGCGCATGCTGCCGCCGGGCGACTTCCTGCCCGCTTTCGAGCACTACCGGATGATGGCCGAGCTCGACCGCTGGGTGGTGCGCAACGCCCTGCGGCGCCTCGGGCAGGGCGGCGGCCTGCGCAAGCTCAGCGTCAACGTCTCTTCGCAGACCCTCGAGGAGCCGGGCTTCGCGCCCTTCGTCGCGATGCAGCTGCGGCTCGCGGGACTGGAGCCCGCGGCGCTGGTGGTCGAGATCGACGAGAACGACGCGCTCGACCGGCGCGCGGCCGCGGAGCGCTTCGCCGGCGAGGTGAAGGGCATCGGCTGCCAGGTGCTGCTCGACGGGTTCGCGCGGCGCTCGGTGTCGTTCGAGCCGCTGAAGGGCCTGCTCGCCGACTACGTCAAGGTGGACGGCACCGTGATCCGCAACGTCCTGCGCTCGCCTCACGCGGCGACCAAGCTCAAGGCGATCGTGCGCGTAGGCCAGGTGACCGGCGTCGGCGTGATCGCCGAATGCGTGGAGGACGACGCGATCAAGGCCAGATTGACGCAGTTCGGTGTCGCCTACGCGCAGGGCTTCGGCGTGGCGAAGCCCGCGCCGCTCGACGAGCTGATGAAGCTCTAGATCAGTTTACCCTCCGGTCCCGCCCCTTCCAGTACGGTTCCCTCAGCACGCGCTTGAGGATCTTGCCGGTCGGGTTGCGCGGAATGCTGTCCAGGAAATCGACGCTCTTCGGGCACTTGTAGTGCGCGATGCGCTCGCGCATGAAGTCGATGATCTGCCTTGCATCGACTTGAAGGTTCCTCTTCAACACGACACAAGCTTTCACGGCCTCGCCCCACTGCTCGTCGGGCACGCCGATCACCGCGCCGTCGGCGACCGCGGGGTGCTGCATGAGGACGTTCTCGACCTCGGCGGGGTAGATGTTCTCGCCGCCCGAGACGATCATGTCCTTGATGCGGTCGTGCATGTAGACATAGCCCTCGCGCAGGTAGCCCGCGTCGCCCGAGTGGAACCAGCCCATGCCGTCGGCGGCGCGCGCGCTGAAGGCGTTCTCGGTGGCTTTCGGATTGCGCCAGTAGCCTTTCATGTTCTGCGCGCTGCGGATCCACACCTCGCCCACCTCGCCTTCGGCGCAGTCGCGCCCGGTGCCGGGATCGACGACACGCAGCTCCACGCCCGCGATCGGCTTTCCCGCCGAGCGCAGCAGGCGCTTTTTCGGCCCCTCGGGGTCGTGGTCCTCGGGCGGCAGGCAGGTCACCGCGCCGGTGGTCTCGGTGAGGCCGTAGACCTGCATGAAATCGCACTTGAAGGTGCGCATGGCTTCCACCAGGACTTTCTCCGAGATCGGCGAGGCGCCATAGGAGATGCCCTTGAGCGACGAGTAGTCGGCCTTGTCCGCGCCCGGCACCTGCAGCATGAACTGGATCATCGCCGGCACGAGGAACGAGTGCGTGATGCGGTGCTCGGCGATCGCCGCGATCACTTGCGCCGGGTCGAAGTCGGGATAGAGCACGCTCATCCCGCCCCTGGAGGCGGTGAGCAGCGCCACGCCCACGCCGGCGATGTGATACGCGGGCAGCGCGTTCAGCATCACGTCCGGCGCGCCGTGGTAGCCGATCGCCGCCGGCACCGCGTCCATCATCCCGGCCATCAGGTTGCCGTGCGTGAGCTCGACGCCCTTGGGCAGCCCCGTGGTGCCCGAGGAGTAGAGCTGCAGGGCCGTTTCGTCCGGATTTGGTTCGTGTTCTTTTGCGATCGGCCTGAAGCTTCCGTACCAGGATGCGAATTGCTCGGTAACGAGAGATTCGATCTTGATTTTTTTCTCCGCTGTAGAAAAAACTTTGTCGAGCAAAAGAAACTTCGCTTCGCCGTTAGCGAGGATGTACTCGACCTCGGATGAGGCGAGGCGCCAGTTGACCGGCATGCACACGGCGCCGATCTTGTTCGCGCCGAGCACCAGCGCCACGCAATCCGCGGTCGACTTGGTGAGGCAGGCGACGCGCTCGCCCGCGCCGATGCCGAGGCTCGCGAGCCCCAGCGCGATGCGGCGCGCGGCGTCCTCGAGCTGCGCGAACGTCCAGGTGCGCCGCGGGGTCCAGTAGGCGAGCTCGCCGCCCTTCTCGCGGGCATGGCGCCGGATCGCTTCCGGAATCGTCTCTAGGCGACCCATTCGCTGACCGGCGCTCTGGCGTCCTGCAGCGGCTGCGCGATCACGTCCACCAGCGCCGGGCCGCCGTGCTCGGCCGCCGCCGCAAAGGCGGGCTTCAGGTCTTCCGGCTTTTCCACTTCAAAAGCTTTGACCCCGAACGCCGCCGCGACCCGGGCATGGTCCGTACGCGAGAAGTCCACCGAAAAGTAGCGCTGGCCGAAACCTGCCTTCTGGCCCGCCTTGATCCAGCCGTAGCTCGCGTTGGAGATCACCACCATCATCACCGGAGCCTTGAGACGCGCGATGGTTTCCAGCTCCCCGGCGGTGAAGCCGAAGCTGCCATCGCCCATCACCGCCACGGTCTTCGCCCGCGGGCGGCCGAAGTGCGCGCCGACCGCTGCGGCCATGGCGTAACCGAGCGCGCCGTGCGCCCGGTTGGAGATGAAATGCCGTCCCGGCTCCCGGAACTCGTAATACGCGGAAAAGTAGGGGCAGGGCGTGCCCGGGTCGCATACCAGCACCGCGTCGCGCGGCAGCACCTCCTGCAGCGTGGCGACGATGCGCTCCGGAAGGATCGGCACGTCCTCGCGCGCCGCGAGCCCGCGGAATGCCGCGAATTTTCTTGCTTTTGCTTCCTCTACTACTTGATTGCCTTTTCTTTTCGCTCCCGGTTTCAATTCCGAAAGCAGATGCCTTAGAACAAGCTTTGCGTCTCCAAGCAATGCAACTTCGGTCCGGTAGTTCGCGCCGATCACCCTCGAATCGACGTCGATATGGATCACGCGCGTGCCCGGCGCGGGGTGGCGCCAGCGCTCGGTGGTCACCGAACCGGCGCGGCAGCCGACGAAGACGACGAGATCGGCCCGCATCAGCGCCTCGCGCGTGGCGGGGGTGCCGCCGTTCGAGCCCACCACGCCGAGGCACAGAGGGTGAGAGCACGCGAGGCTCCCCTTGCCGCTCACCGTGGTGGCGACCGGCGCGCCCAGCGCCTCGGCGAGCGCCACGAGCTCTTCTTGCGCACTCGAGATGATCACGCCTCCGCCGCAGACGAACATCGGAAGCTTTGCGGCGGAAAGAAGGGCTGAAGCCTTTTCTATTGCGTTGCTTTCCGGTGAAAGGCGTGAAGATGGAAAAACTCCCAACTCTGGATTTCCCCAGACCGCGCCTGCCTCCACAGATCCATTCTGAACGTCGAAAGGCAAACCAAGATGCACGGCACCCGGCCTGCCCGAGGTCATTTCGCGAAAAGCACGGCGCAGCATGTCGGGCAGCCGGTCGGCGCGGTCGATCATGCCGTTCCACTTGGTGAGCGGCCGGTAGAGCGCGGCCTGGTCGAGCTCGGTGAGCGCGAAGCGGCCGCGCGAGCCGGTGGCGATGTCGCTGGTGATGCCGAGCACGGCGATCGAGCTTTCGTTCGCCTCCACGATGCCCGGGAGCAGGTAGGTCGCGCCGCCGCCCGAGGGCCCTTCGCACACGCCCACGCGGCCGCTCACGCGCGCGAAGCCGTCGGCCATGTACGCCGCCGAGCGCTCGTCGCGCGTCAGGATGTGCCGCATGCGGTGGTCCAGGCGCGCGAGCGCGTCGTAGAACGGCAGGCTCGTGTCGCCGCACAGGCCGAAGATGTGCGTCACGCCGTGCAGCTCGAGCATCCGCACCATCGCCTCGGCCCCGGTCATGGTGCTCATCGCAGAGTTTTCCTTCGCGGATTCCGTCAGATCGCCACGAAATCGGGCAGCTTGACTGCCTTGCTATCGAACGTCGCGGTGGCCCGGCACCCCTGTCTGCGGTTGTGCGCGCCGATCAGGCAATCGGCGAACTCTGCGACGCTTTCCTTCCACACGAACAGCGTCTCTTCCACCGTCGGCTCGTCCTCGAAGCGCACGTCTGCGGCGTCGAGCAACCCGGAGATCGCCGCCACAACGTCGTTTTTGGCGAGCGCGTAGCGGCTGCGCAGCACCCACTCCGTCTCGAGCAAGACGGGGAGGCTCACGAAGACCTCCTCGCCCGCGCCGACCTCACGCTTGATCAGGCTTCTTGCCTTCTGGAATTGCGCCTCGTCGTCTCGGACGAGGTACCGCACGAGGACGTTGGTATCGACCCCAAGCATCAGCGCGACAGCTGCGCGATCGACAGCGGCTTGCGGCCCTTCTTGCGCAGCAGCCCGGCGAGCTGGAGGACGCTCTTCCTCTTCACCCGCAAGACGACGGTGCCGTCGGGCATCAGCGTGAACGTCATCCGGTCGCCGGGCTTCATGCCGAGGCTGTCCCGAATCTCCTTCGGAATGGTGGTCTGTCCCTTGCTGGTCAGTGTCGCGTCGGTACTCACGGGAAGGCTCTCCTTACATCGGTGATTCTAGTAAGGAAAGACCTGCTGCACAAGCCCGAGCTAATCGTCGGTTCTCGGGACGATCCCCAGTCTCTGATAGACC
>JBFLYF010000208.1:0-5805 GCA_040756795.1 Pseudomonadota bacterium | reverse complement strand
GCGCCCGGGGCCGGCGCCCGTGCGCGCGGCGCCCCGCGTCCGCCTCGCGCGCGAGGAACTCCTCCAGCAGCAGCGAGTTCGCCGCGAGCGCCTCGGTCCCCGGCAGCAGAACCGCGTACTCGTCGCGCAGCGTGAGCAGGCAGGAAGGCTCGAGGCCGAGGATCGGGACGCCGTGCTCGAGCCAGGGGGCGAGCGCTTCGAGCACGCGCCGCGCTTCGCGGCGCGCTTCGTCGACCATGCCCGCGGCAAGGAAGGTGCGCCCGCAGCACAGCGGCTGCTCGCCCGTGAGCGGGTGCGCGGTGTGCACGCGGTAGCCCGCGGCCTGCAGCACGCGGATCGCGGCGCGCGCGTTCTCCGGCTCGAAGTAGCGGTTGAACGTGTCGACGAGCAGCACCACCTCGCGCTCGCCGCTTTTTGGCCACGGCCGGTCCACGAAGGCATCGCGCCGCCAGGGGGGTAAGTCTCGCTTGGATGAAAAACCAACAAGGACCCTAAAAATTCCTGTTGCAACATTCGAGAGCGGCGCGAGCCGTGCCGCCCACGGCGCGTAGCGCGGCAGGTAGGCGATCAGCCGCTCGCGCAGCGCCGGCGCATGATGTTTGCGGCGCTGCGCGAGGAACTCGATCTTCATGCGCGCCATGTCGACGCCGGTCGGGCATTCGCGCTTGCAGCCCTTGCAGGAGACGCACAGATCCAGTGCCGCTTTCACGGCCTGCTCGCCTTCTTCCCCCAGTTGATTCGAAAGAGCCAAGCGAAGCGTGTTGGCACGCCCGCGCGTGAGATGCACCTCGTCGCGCGTGACGCGGTACGAGGGGCACATGGGGTCGGCGTCGAACTTGCGGCAGTGGCCGTTGTTGTTGCACATCTCCACCGCCTTGTCGAAGCCGCCCCATTCCGACCAATCGAGGCCGGTCTGTCGCTTCTCGATCTTGTAGGCGGGGGAAAAGCGAAACAGCGAGGCATCATCCATCCGCGGCGGATTGACGATCTTGCCGGGGTTCATGATGCCGCGCGGGTCGAGCCAGGACTTGATCTCGCCGAGCGCCGCGGTGAGCCGCGGGCCGAAGAACGGCGCGATCCATTCCGAGCGCACCAGGCCGTCGCCGTGCTCGCCCGAATACGCGCCCTTGTATTCCTTGACCATGGCGCAGGCTTCCTCGGCGATCGCGCGCATCTTCTCGGCGCCGCCGCGGCGCATGTCGAGCACCGGGCGCACGTGCAGCGTGCCGACCGAGGCATGCGCGTACCAGGTGCCCCGCGTGCCGTGCTTCTCGAATATGCGCGTCAGGCGCTCGGTGTACTCGGCCAGGTGCTCGAGCGGCACCGCGCAGTCCTCGATGAAGGACACGGGCTTGCCGTCGCCCTTCATCGACATCATGATGTTCAGGCCCGCCTTGCGCATCTCCCACAGGGCTTTCTGCGGTTTCGCGTCCGTGATCTCGACCACGCTGCCGGGCAGGCCGAGCTCGCCCATGAGCTGCACCAGCTGGCGCAGTTTCGATTTCTGAGCCGAAAGGTCCTCGCCTGAAAACTCCACCAGCAGGATCGCGTCCGGGTCGCCCTTGATGCAGGCATCGACCGTCCCGCGGAATGCCGCAATGTCGCGCGCCAGCCCGATCATGGTGCGGTCGACGAGCTCCACCGCCGAGGGGCCGAGCTTGACGATGTGCTGCGTCAGGTCCATCGCGGTGTAGAACCTGGGGAAGTGGCACACGCCGAGCACGCGCGCGGCCGGCAGGGGAGAGAGCTTGAGCAGCAGCCGCTCGAACCAGGCGAGCGTCCCCTCCGAGCCCACGAGCAGGTGCGCCGCGTTGGCGTGCGGCGGGCCCAGGTGATCCAGGTTGTAGCCCGCGACCTTGCGCAGCAGCTTCGGAAAGCGCGCCGCGATTTCGTTCTTCTCTCTTTCGTAGAGGGTCTTGAGCTTTGTCCTGAGCTCTTCGTATTTCCGGTCCGAGGATCTCTCCTCCAGGGGGCCGAAGCGCCATCGATTGCCTTCGGCCGTGACGGCGTCGATGGCGAGCACGTTGTGCACCATGTTGCCGTAGGCGATCGAGCGCGAGCCGCAGGAGTTGTTGCCCGCCATGCCGCCCAGCGTCGCCTGCGCGCTGGTGGAGACGTCCACCGGATACCACAGGCCGAGCGGCCGCAGACGCGCATTGAGCTCGTCGAGCACGACGCCGGGCTGCACCAGCGCGGTGCGGGCTTCGACGTCCACCGCCAGCACTTGCCGGAGATACTTGGTGTGATCGACGATCAGGGCGGCGCCCACGGCCTGCCCGCACTGCGAGCTGCCCGCGCCGCGCGGCAGCACTGGCACGCCCTGTTCGGCAGCGATCGCGATCGCCGCGCGCGCCGCCTCTTCGCTGCGCGGCACGACGATGCCGACCGGTTCGATCTGGTAGATCGACGCGTCGGTCGCGTAGCGGCCGCGCGAGCCGGCGTCGAACAGCACCTCGGCGTCCAGCTCGGCGCGCAAGCGCCGCGCGAGCGTGGAATCCGCAGCGCTCACGCGGCCTGGCGCGCTGCGGCGGCAGGCACCTCGGCCAGCACGCTTGCGAGCTTGTGCGCCAGATGTTCCTGCAGCAACACGCGGATGCGCCTCACATCCCGCGCGCCGAGCGCGGCGAGGATCTCCTCATGCTCGCGCACCGCGGCGTCCCAGCGCTCCTGCGACAGGTTCGCCATGTAGCGCGCGCGCCGCACGTTGCCGTTCAGCTGCCGGTAGACGTTGTAGAGCACCGCGTTGCCGGAGTACTTGACCAGCTTGAGGTGAATCGCCTGGTTGAACTTGAAATACCCCGCCAGGTCGCCGCGCGCGTGGTAGGCGAGCATCTCGTAGTGAAGCGCGCGGATCTCGTTCAGCTGCGCGTCGGTCGCGTTGGCGCAGGCGAGCTCGCCGGCGAGCGCCTCGAGCGCGCCCATCACGGCAAGCGTCTCCGAGAGCCGCGCCGGGTCGATCGGCGAAACGATGGCGCCGCGGTTGGGCAGCAACTCGACCAGTCCCTCGGTCGCGAGTACCTTGAACGCTTCGCGCAGCGGCGTGCGTGACAGCCCTAATTGCCCGGTCAGCAGCCGCTCGTTCAGCCGTGCGCCGGGCGCAAGCTGTCCCTGCACGATGAGGTCGCGCAAGCGGTCGGCGGCCTCCTCGTGCAACGGCCGCCGCGGGATGCGTACCAGATCTTGCGTAGAGCTCATTTTGCATGCAGAATACAAAAAAACTTTTCCATATGCAACCGAAAGCCCCTACGCTGCGCACAATAGGTTAGCTTGCATGCAATTCCAGGAGGCAAAGATGCCGCGAACCGCCGGACGCCATTTCCTGCAGATCCCGGGACCCACCAACGTTCCGGAGCGGGTGCTGCGGGCGATCGATTTCCCGACCATCGATCATCGGGGCGCGGAATTTGCGGCACTCGGCAAGGAAGTGCTCGAGGGCATGAAGCGCGTCTTCAGGACCCGCGGGCATGTGGTCATTTACCCGGCCTCGGGTACTGGAGCATGGGAAGCGGCCCTGGTCAACGCGCTTTCCCCCGGCGACAGGGTGCTCATGTACGAGACCGGGCATTTCGCGACGCTGTGGCACAAGATGGCGAAGCGCCTGGGCCTGGAGCCCGAGTTCATCGCCGGCGACTGGCGCAGCGGCGCCGACCCGCAGGCGATCGAGGCGCGCCTGCGCGCCGACTCGCAGCACGCCATCAGGGCTGTTTGCGTCGTCCATAACGAGACCTCGACGGGCGTGGTTTCCAGAATCTCGGACATCAGAAGGAGCATCGACGCGGCAAAGCACCCTGCGCTTTTCATGGTCGACACGATCTCCTCGCTCGGCTCGATCGACTACCGGCACGATGAGTGGGGCGTGGACGTCACCGTGGGCGGCTCGCAGAAGGGGCTCATGCTGCCGCCGGGGCTGTCGTTCAACGCGCTCTCGGCCAAGGCGCTCGCGGCCTCGAAGACGGCGCGGCTGCCGCGCAGCTTCTGGGACTGGGGCGACATGATCGCGAGCAACAGGGAGGGCTACTTTCCCTATACGCCGGCGACCAACCTGCTCTATGGCCTGCGCGAAGCGCTCGAGATGCTCGAGGAGGAGGGGCTGGAGAACGTGTTCGCGCGCCATGCGCGCCACGCCGAAGCGACGCGGCGCGCGGTGCGCGCCTGGGGGCTGGAAGTGCTGGCGAAGAACCCCGCGGAGTACTCGGCCTCGCTCACCGCGGTCATGATGCCGCCCGGCCACGACGCCGACCGGGCGCGCAAGATCATCCTGGAGAATTTCGACCTCTCGCTCGGCACGGGACTGTCCAAGCTCGCCGGCAAGGTGTTCCGCATCGGGCACCTGGGCGACTTCAACGACCTGATGCTGCTCGGCACGCTCGCGGGCTGCGAGATGGGCCTCGCGCTCGCCGGCGTGCCGGTGAAGCGCGAGGGCGTGCGCGCCGCGATGGACTACCTCGCCGAGCTGCGCAGCGCGCAAAAGCGCGCCGCCGCATGAGCGATCCGCTGCTGCTTGCGCGCGAAGGCGCGATCGCGACCGTCACGCTCAACCGGCCCGAGCGCCTGAACGCGCTCGACAAGGCGATGTGGCTGCGCCTGGGCGCGGCGATGCGCGAGCTCGACGCCGACGAGAAGCTGCGCTGCATCGTGCTGCGCGGCGCGGGCGACAAGGCCTTTGCCGCGGGCGCGGACATCGCCGAGTTCCACGCCGAGCGCGCGAACGCGCGCCAGGCCGAGCGCTACGGCGATGAGGTCGCCGGCGCGCTTCGCGCGCTCGCCGAATGCCGGCACCCGACCGTGGCGCTCGTGCAGGGCGCCTGTGTCGGCGGCGGGCTGCTGATCGCCTCGCAGTGCGACCTGCGCGTCTGCGGCGAGTCGGCGCGCTTCGGCGTGCCGGTGAAGAACCTGGGGCTCACCGAGGCTTACGACGAGCTCGCGGCCATGATGCGCGTGGTCGGGCGCGCGGCGACGCTCGAGCTGCTGCTGGAAGGGCGCATCTGGGGCGCGCGCGAGGCCTACGAGAAGGGATTGGTGAGCCGCGTCGTGCCGGACGCGGCGGTGGTCGAGGAGGCCTACGCTGCGGCGCGGCGCATCGCCGAGGGCGCGCCGCTCGCCGCGCGCTGGCACAAGAAGTTCGTGCGGCGGCTCGCCGACCCGCGCCCCTTGAGCGCCGCCGAGCGCGCGGAGAGCTACGCCTGCTTCGACACCGAGGATTTCCGCGCCGGCGTCGCCGCGTTCCTCGCCAAGCGCAAGCCCGAGTTCAAGGGCCGCTAGAGCACGCCTTCGGCGCGCCGCTGCGCGATCTCGGCCTCGCTCATGCCGAGCAGCTCGCGCAGCACCGCGTCGGTGTGCTCGCCGAGCAGCGGCGGGGGCAGACGGTACTCGAGCGGCGTCGCCGAGAAGCGCATCGGGCTCGCCACCAGCGGGAGCTTGCCGGCCGCGGCGTGCTCGAGCTCGATTTTCACGCCGCGCGCGCGCACCTGCGGCTCCTCGAACACCTGCGCGACGTTGTTGATCGGGCCGTTCGGCACCCCCGCCGCCTCGAGCAGTTCGAGCCACTCTGCCGTCGTTCTCTTCAGAAAGAGTTCCTGTATCAGCCGCGTGATCTCCGCCCGGTTCTCCACGCGCTTGCCGTTGGTCGCGAAGCGCGGGTCGCGCGCGAGCTCCGGGCAGCCCGCGGCGTCGCAGAACTTGCGGAACAGGTTGTCGTTTCCGCAGGCAACGATCACCTCGCCGTCGCTCGCGCGGAACGGCTGGTAGGGCACGATGTTCGGGTGCAGGTTGCCGATCCGGCCCGGGGGCTTGCCGGTGGCGAAG
>JBFLYF010000207.1:0-5806 GCA_040756795.1 Pseudomonadota bacterium | reverse complement strand
CATCAGGGTGCCGGCGAGAATCAAAACGCCGCCGCCGAGCGCAGCCGCGGGCAGCGCTTCGCCGAGGAAGAGCCAGCCCCAGAACACGCCGAAGAGCGGGATCAAGTACGTGACCGTGAGCGCGCGGGTCGCGCCCTGGTCCGCGATCAGGCGGAAGTAGAGCGGGAACGCGACCGCGCTCGCGAGCAGGGCGAGCGCGAGCAGGTTCGCGATCGCGAGCGGCGTGGGCGCCGCCGGCGGCGGCAAGAGCGGCAGCAGGGGCAGGAGCACGAGCGCCGCGTAGAGCTGGTTGCCTGCGGCCATGCCGCGCGGCGTGGCGCCGCCGGAGAAGCGCTTGACGAGCACGCCCACGACGCCGTAGGCGCAGCAGGCGCCGAGCGCGGCGGCGACCGCCCAGCCGAGGTACGGGTGCGCGGCGGGCCCCGAGGGCGCCGCGATCAGCGCGACGCCCGCCAGGCCGAGCACGAGCCCGGCGAGCTTGCGCGCGGTGAGGCGCTCATCGCCCATCGAGGCGCTCCAGGCGAGCCCGAACATCGGCGCCGTGGCGTTCAGGATCGAGAGCAGCGATGCGGGCGCGTGCATCGCGGCGAACGAGTACAGGCCGAACGGCAGCGCGATGCCGATCGCGCCGATGAGCAGGTATGCGCGCGCGTGGCGCGCGAGGCCCGGGTCGAAGCCGGCGAGCCGCAGCCAGGCGAGCAGCGCGAGGCCGCCGAGCAGCACGCGCAGCTCGGCGGTCCAGCCCGGGCCGAACACGGGCGCGGCGACGCGCATGAACGGGAACGCGCCGCCCCAGATCGCCGCGAGCAGCACGAGGCGCGCATAGTCCGAGGGTCTCATGGGAGCGAAGCTACCGCAAAAGCCGCCGGCAACGCGATGTCCGAAAACGGCTAGCAAGGAGCGCGGCACGGGTTCAGAATGCCGTGCATGACGCTCGACCCGCACACTTGCTACCGCGCGCTGCGCGCGCGCGACGCGCGCTTCGACGGCCGGTTTTTCGTAGCGGTGCGCTCTACGCGCATCTACTGCCGCCCGGTGTGCACCGTGCGGCCGCCGAAGCGCGAGAACTGCCGCTTCTACCCGAGCGCCGCGGCCTGCGAATCGGCGGGCTACCGGCCCTGCCTGCGCTGCCGGCCGGAGCTCGCGCCGGGCAACGCGAGCGTCGATGCCGGCACGCGCCTCGCGCAGGCCGCGGCGAGCCTGATCGAGGACGCGGCGCTCGAGGAGGCGAGGCTGGAATCGATCGCCGGGCGCCTCGGCATCAGCGACCGCCACCTGCGGCGCGCGTTCGGCGCCGAGTTCGGCGTCTCGCCGGTCGAGTTCGCGCAGACGCAGCGCCTCCTGCTCGCGAAGCGCCTGCTCACCGACACCGCGCTGCCGGTCACCGACATCGCGTTCGCGAGCGGCTTTCGCAGCGTGCGGCGCTTCAATGCGCTGTTTCGCGAGCGCTACCGGCTGCAGCCGGGGCGGCTGCGTCGCGAGGCCGCCGCGCAGCGGCCGGATGCGATGCGCTTCGAGCTGAGCTACCGGCCGCCGTACGACTGGGCGGCGCTCAGCGGGTTCCTCGGCGCGCGCGCCGTGGCGGGCGTGGAGGCGCTCGAGGGCGGGCGCTACCTGCGCACCGCGCGCGTCACGCTCGAGCGCCGCGAGCAGCGCGGCTGGATCGCGGTGGGGCTCGCGCGCGGGAAGCCCGCGCTCGAGGTCGAGGTCTCGGCCTCGCTCGCGCGCGCGCTGCCGCCGGTGCTCTCGCGCGTCAAGGCGCTCATGGACCTCGCCTGCCATCCATCCGAGATCTCACAGGCGCTCGGCACGCTCGCCGTGCGCCATCCCGGCCTGCGCGTGCCGGGCGCGTTCTGCGGCTTCGAGCTCGCGGTGCGCGCGATCCTCGGCCAGCAGGTGAGCGTCGCCGGCGCGCGCACGCTCGCGGGGAGATTTGCCGCGGAATTCGGCGAACCCGTGGAAACGCCCTTTCTTTCGCTCACGAGGGTTTTTCCTTCACCGGAAAGAATTTCCGAAATAAGACCCGGCAGCATCGCGAAGCTCGGCATGCCGGCGGCACGTGCGCGCAGCGTGGCGGCGCTCGCGCGCGCGGTCGCCGGCGGGGCGCTCGAGCTCTCGCCGGGCGCCGACGTCGAGGCCACGCTCGCGAAGCTGCGCGCGCTGCCCGGGGTCGGGGAATGGACCGCGCAATACATCGCGATGCGCGCGCTCGGCTGGCCCGACGCGTTTCCGCACACCGACCTCGGCGTCATGCGCGCACTTGCCGAAAAGGACCCGAAGCGCGTGCTGGCGCGCGCCGAACCCTGGCGGCCCTGGCGCGCCTACGCGGTCATGCACCTGTGGCAATCTCTGGCAAAGGAATGAACATGCGCTACTACGACACTTTCGAGAGCCCGATCGGCGGCATGCTGCTCGCCGCGAGCGACAAGGGCTTGTCCGGGATCTACTTCGATCGCCAGAAGCATTTGCCGGCGCAGCGCGACGGCTGGAAGCACGCGCCGTCCAATATCCATTTGCGCAAGGCAAGGAAACAGCTTGGCGAATACTTTGCCGGCAAGCGCAAGGAGTTCGATCTCGAGATCGATCCGGCCGGCTCGGACTTCCAGAAGCGGGTCTGGAAGGCGATCGCGGCCGTGCCCTACGGCCGGACCATCAGCTACGGCGAGCTCGCGCGCCGTGCCGGCTTCCCCGAGGGCGCGCGCGCCGCGGGCGCCGCGACCGGCCGCAACCCGATCGGCATCGTCGTGCCCTGCCACCGCATCGTGGGCGCGGACGGCAGCCTCACCGGCTATGCCGGCGGGCTGGAAAAGAAGCGCGCCTTGCTCGCGCTGGAGTCGGGGCAAAGAGACTTTCTCGCCGCGGGCTGAGATCCTTTTCCCGTCAGGCCTTGGCGAATCCGCGCCGTTCGGCCAGCGCGTCGGCGAGGGCGCGCACCCGCGAGGGCACGTGGCGATGGCTCGGATAGACGAGCGAAATGGACAGCGGAGCCGGCCTATAGTCCTGGAGAATCTGCACCAGCCTGCCGCGCTTCACTTCGTGCTCGGCCATGTAGCTCGGCACCTGAATCAGCCCCAAACCGGCTGCGGCGGCCTGCACGAGCGCTTCGCCGTCGCCCAGGCGCACTTTGCTCTCGGGCACCACTGCGTAGTCGCGCTTGCCGTGCCGGAACTGCCAGGGACGGTCGCGGCCGCTAGAGGGCATGCGGAATAACAGGCAGGTATGCGCCTGCAGCTCGTCGGGAGACTCGGGCTTGCCGTGGCGCTTCAGGTAGGCCGAGCTCGCGCAAGTCCAGATGACCTGCTGATCAAACATGCGGCCGACCAGGCGCGAGTCGGCCAGAGGCCCGATCCGCACCGCCGCATCGAGGCCTTCCTTGATGATGTCGACGAACTGGTCGGAGAAGCGCGCGTCGATCTTCAACTCGGGGTGGCGTGCCCCGAGCATCGCGAGCACGGGCAACACGACCTGGCGGCCGTAGACGATTGGCATGTCGATGCGAAGCGTGCCGCGCAGCCCGCTGCGCGCGCCCGTGGCCGCAGCTTCGAGCGACTCGACCTCCTCCAGAATACGCTGGCATCGCGTGAAGAGATCCTCGCCGTCGGGCGACAGGCTCACCTGCCGCGTGGTGCGGTGAAACAGGCGCACTCCCATCTGCGACTCGAGGCGCGCGACGTTCTTGGCGACGGCCGAAGGCGATACGCCGAGCTCGCGCGCTGCGCTGGCGAAACTGGCGTGGCGCGCGGCGGACGCAAAGGAAGCGATGAGCTCGAGGCTGGCCATGGCGGTCTCCGGATTAACGATAACAAGTCATCAATATTATGACACTTGATGCCGTTCACACTCTAATCTGCGGCCGCCATACTGCGTGCCGTCGGACCAAGCCAACCAACCCATGAAGGAGACAAAGATGAACGTGATTCAGAACTCCGCGCTGCCACGTGCTGCGCTGCCCGGCATCGACCACGTCACCCTGGCGGGCTCGGGGAACGGGCTGAAGAATCTTTCCATCTGGAAGCAGCGCATCGAGCCCGGCGGCGCCACTCCGCCGCACCGCCACGACTGCGAAGAGGTCGTGCTGATCCAGTCAGGCCGCGGTGAGCTGCATCTCGGCGGGCAGGTGCATCGCTTCGGGCCGGACACGACGCTGGTCGTGCCGCGCAACGCCCCGCATCAGATCGTCAACGCAGGAGATACGCCGTTGGAGCTGATCGGCGTGTTCTCGGTTTCGCCGGTTGCGGTGTTCTTCCCGGACGGCCAGCCGATCGAGCTGCCTTGGTGCTCCTGACTCACGAGAACGGCGTCAATTCGCGCTCAGGGCCGAAATGTAGTCCTCGCGGTCGATGTTGCCGCCCGAGGCGATCACCGCGACGCGCTTGCCTTTCCTCGAAGGCTGCTTGAGCAGCGCGGCGAGCGGTGCTGCTCCGGCGCCCTCGATGAGGTTGTGCGTGTCGGTGTAGTAGTGCCGCATCGCCGCCTTCACCTCGTCGTCCGAGACGCGCACGATGCGCTCCGCGCCGGCGCGGATCGCCTCGAGCGCCTGCGGCACCGGGACCCGAACGGCGATGCCGTCGGCGAAGGTATTTGCCGAGGGTGTTTCAACGAGAGAACTTGATTCGAAGGAGCGCGCGTAGCAGTCGGCCTTGTCCGAGACGACGCCGATCACTTTCGTCTTCAGCCCGAGCGCGTCGCGCCAGGCGATGACGCCGCAGATGCCCGAGCCGCAGCCGATCGGCACGTAGATCTCGTCCATTTCCTTGACGGAACCGAAAAGTTCCGACGCATAACTGCCGACACCGGCGACGAGCTCGGTGTGGAACGGCCCGATGTATTCCAGCCCCTGCGCCGCGGCGAGCTGCGCCGAGTGCTCGCGCGCCTCGTCGTAGTCGCGCCCGTGCTCGACCAGCTCGGCGCCCCAGGCGCGCATCGCCGCGTTCTTGTCGCGGCTGTTGCCGTGCGGCACCACCACCACGACGCGCATGCCGTAGTGCCGTCCGGCCCAGGCGAGCGACTGGCCGTGGTTGCCGCGCGTGGCGCTGATGACGCCGTTGAGCCCGGGTTTTGCCTTTTTTAACTTTTCCAGCATCACCAGGCCGCCGCGGATCTTGAACGCGCCGGTGGCGGTGTGGTTCTCGTGCTTCACCCACACCTCGCACCCGGCGCGCGCGTTCAGCAGCGGCCAGGAGAGCTGCGGCGTCGGCGGCACGATCGAATGCACCAGCCGCGCCGCCTTTTCGAGCTGATTTTTCGTCAATCCCAGGGCGGTTGGCATGGGCAAAGCTTAGCTAAAATCCACGCCATGCCCAAGGTCTATGCCATCGACGGCATCACGCCGGTCGTTCACCCGAGCGCTTTCGTGCACGCGAGCGCGGTGCTGATCGGCGACGTGATCGTGGGCGCGGGCGTCTATATCGGGCCGGCGGCGTGCCTGCGCGGCGATTTCGGGCGCATCGTGGTCGAGGAGGGCGCGAACATCCAGGACACCTGCGTGCTGCACGCGTTTCCGGACCGCGACCTGGTGGTCGAGGCCGGCGGCCACATCGGCCACGGCGCCGTCCTGCACGGCTGCGTGGTGAAGCGAGACGCGCTCGTGGGGCTGAACGCGGTGGTGAACGACAACGCGGTGGTCGGCGAGCAGGCGATCGTCGCCGCCTGCGCCTTCGTCAAGGCCGAGTTCGTCGTACCGCCGCGCACGCTCGTCGCGGGCATCCCGGCGAGGGTGGTGCGCAGCTTGAGCGAAGCCGAGCTCGCCTGGAAGCGCGAGACGACGCGCGGCTACCAGGAGCTCGCCGTGCGCAGCCTGGCGAGC
>JBFLYF010000206.1:0-5834 GCA_040756795.1 Pseudomonadota bacterium | reverse complement strand
AGTTCTGGCCGGTGACGAAGCCCGCGGCCTCCGAGAGCAGCCACGCCACCATTTCGGCGACGTCCTCGGCTCGGCCCACGCGGCCCGCGGGGTGCTGCGCGTGGTCCTCGGGCCTGAGCACGGCGCCGCGCGTGTCGATCCAGCCCGGGCTCACGCAATTGACGCGCACCTCGGGCCCGAGGCTCACCGCGAGCGCGTGCGTCAGCGCCACCACGCCGCCCTTGGAGGCGCTGTAGGCCTCGGTGTTCGGCTCGGACATCAGCGCGCGCGTGGAAGCGATATTGACGACGGCGCCGCGCGCGGCGCGCAGGTGCGGCGCGCAGTGCTTCGCCATCAGGAACACGCCGGTGAGATTGGTGCCGATGCGCCGGTTCCACTCCTCGAGCGTCAACTGCTCGACCGGCGCGCTCGCCGCGCCCGTGATGCCGGCGTTGTTGACCAGCGCGCCGAAGCCGCCGAGCGACGCCGCGGCCGCGCGCACGCAGGCCTCGACCGAGGGCTCGCTCGAGACGTCGCACTCGAGGAACGCTGCGCCGAGCTCCGCCGCCGCGGCGCGGCCCGCTGGAGCGTTGCGGTCGGCGATCGCCACGCGCCAGCCGCGCGCGGCGAGAACCCGCGCCGTAGCCTTGCCGATGCCCTGCGCGCCGCCGGTGACGAGAACCGTTCCCACGCCGCCAATCCTGCCACGGGCGCGGGCCTTTCTGCTGCGCGATGTTTGGACTAGTATGTAGGCGCACAGTCGCCGGGACGGGAGGCGCGCCATGCAAGTCAAGGAGATACTGCGGGTGAAGGGCAACCGCCTGCTCAGCATCGAGCCGGCCGGGCGCGCCGTGGACGCGGTGAAGACCATGGCGGAGCAGAACCTGGGGTCGCTGGTGGTGCTGGACCAGGGGCGCATGGTCGGCATGCTCACCTTCCACGAGCTGCTGGCGTCGCTTGCCAAGCGCAACGGCGCGCTCGGCGACGTCAAGGTGGGTGACATCATGGTGCGCGACCCGGTCACCGCCACGCCCGACATGGAAGTGAACGACCTGCGCCGCACCATGCTCGACAGCGGCGCGCGCTACCTGCCGGTGATGCAGGACGGCAAGCTGCTCGGCGTGATCTCGTTCCGCGACGTCGCCAAGGCGGTGCTCGAAGAGCAGGACTTCGAGAACAAGATGCTCAAGGGCTACATCAAGAACTGGCCCGCCTGATTTTCTGAATACCAGAAGAGCTTTTCTCGTCGGGGCCGCCGGCCTCGCGGGTGCCGGCGCGCTCGCGGCCTGGCGCTACTGGCCCGAGCAGGGGTTCTGGAACCCGTGCCTCGCCGGGCTGCCGCGGCGGCTCGCCGCGCACGAGCTGGTGCGCGCGGCCTGGGACGGGCTCGATCCCGCGAAATGCTGGGACGCGCATACGCACCTGGTGGGCGAGGGCGACTCGGCGAGCGGCATCTACTTGAACCCGCGCATGCAGAGCGCGATGAATTTGCCGCATTACGCGCGACGGCTTTTCTTCCTCAACGCCGGCTGCGCGCACCGCGCCGGGGGCAGCGTCGACGAGGCCTACGTCGCGCGCATGCTCAACCTGATGGACGGCATGAAGCGCGGCGCGAAGCTGCTGCTGTTCGCCTTCGACCGCGCGCACGGCGAGGACGGCAAGCCGGACCTCGAGCGCACCAGCTTCTACGTGCCCGACGCCTACGTGCGGGAGACCGCGCGCGAGCACCCGCGCATCTTCGAGTGGGTGGCCTCGATCCATCCCTATCGCGCCGACTGCGTGGCGGCGCTCGAGCAGGCGAAGCGGGACGGCGCGCGCGCAGTGAAATGGATCCCCGCGGCGATGGGCATCGACCCCGCCTCGCCGCGCTGCGACCGCTTCTACGAGGCGCTCGCGCGCCTTCGCCTGCCGCTCACCTCGCACGGCGGCCTCGAGCGCGCGGTGCTCGGCGGCGACCAGGCGCTCGGCAACCCGCTCAGGCTGCGCCGCGCGCTCGAGGCGGGCGTGCGCGTCATCGTCGCGCACTGCGCCTCGCTCGGCCAGGATATCGACCTGGACAAAGGGCCGAACGGGCCGCTGGTGGACAGTTTCTTGCTTTTTGCCCGACTGATGGAAAACAAAGGCTATGAAAAAAATCTCTTCGGTGACATCTCCGCGATGACGCAGATCAACCGCGCCGGTCCGGCGCTCGTGCAGGTGATCGAGCGCACCGAGTGGCACTCGCGTCTCTTGAACGGCTCCGACTACCCGCTGCCCGGCATCATGCCGCTCTTCTCGGTCGATTACATGGTTTCGCTGGGACTGCTGCAGGAATCAGCGGCGCCGATCCTGAAAGAGATCCGCAGCCACAACCCGATCCTCTTCGACTTCGTCCTCAAGCGCCATCTGCGCTCGGGCGGCAAGGCGCTGTCGAAGAGCGTGTTCGAAACGCGGTCATTCTTCGACGCGACGGCGTAGTATTGCTGGAACCAACGCCATGCTACGAAGACCGAAATCGTTGCTGGAGCGCGCCCGCAAGTACATCGGCGCGATCAAGACGCCTCTTAGACCGAGGAACACTGCCTCTCGGGCGAAGGCGCTGGTTCGAAATCGTCTGCGGCTCGAGCGTCATTTCGGCGTTCCCTGACGCTCGGTATTTCAGCCAGCTTGTCGTAGTGACACAACCAGCATCGGGAACGACCACATCCGCCTACCCGCTGCGACTTGCGAAACCGCCCGGGCTGAAACTCGCAGTGGCACAGCGCGTTCAACCCGTGCGCGGCCAGGTGCTCCCGCCACACTTGCAACGTCCGGCTCCGCTCGACTGCTGCTCGCCTCAACTACGCCTCAGTAACGTTCGCGCCGAGACGCGCGGAGCACCGCCACGTTAGAAAGCGCTACTTCGCTCTGCGCGCGGCGTCAAAGGCGACGCCGACGATAACGAGCACGACGCCGAACATAGCGATGGCAGCGATCAGTTCCATGGCTATAGCTCCTTGATTCTCGAAATACGCTGCTCGAGATATGCAACCTCTTCCTTGAGGTGGTCGAGTTTGGACATGGGGCTTCACTCATCAAAGTCGCCCCTTTCCCCCCGTTGACAGCGTTAGGCCATATCAACGTTCCGCTTCAGGTGCCGCTCAGCGGTCGAAGACCAGGCTGGCAATCCCAAGGCCCGTAATACGGCCGCCGAAAGCCGGGCGGCCAGGGGCAGGGGCCGAGGCCGCGGTGGAGCGGGCCGTAGCCGTACCAGTGGTACTGCGACCAGCGGTCGCGCCAGCGGAGGTCGTTGATCTGCGCCTGCTGCAGGTAGTCGAGCACTTCGTTCGGCACGCCGGAGTCGTGCAGCGCGATCAGGTCGGAGGCGGAGAGCGGCAGCACGGTGTCGGTGCGCCGCAGCTCGGCGATGATCTGCTTCGCGCCCGCGCCGCTTTTTGCGAGCTCCACGATCTGGGCGCCGCTGAGCGGCTTGGGGCGCTCCACGGTCGCGCAGCCCGCCCCGGCGAGCGCGATGAGCAGAAAAGCGAGTCGCCTCATACGCTTATGCTAAGCTTTTCGCCATGTCCGGCAACACGTTCGGCACGCTTTTCTGCGTCACCTCGTTCGGCGAGTCGCACGGGACGGCCTACGGGGGCGTGGTGGACGGCTGTCCTCCCGGTCTGGAATTGAAGAGCGAGGACATTCAGAAGGAGCTCGACCGCAGGAAGCCCGGCAGTTCGCGCCACGTCACGCAGAGGAGGGAGTCCGACGCGGTGGAGATCCTCTCCGGCGTCTACGAGGGCAGGACCACCGGCACCGCGATCGGCTTTTTGATCCGCAACGAGGACGCGCGCTCGAAGGATTACGCGGCGATCGTGGACAAGTTCCGCCCGGGGCACGCCGATTACACCTACCTGCAGAAATACGGCCTGCGCGACGCGCGCGGCGGCGGCCGGGCGTCCGCGCGCGAGACGGTGGTGCGCGTGGCTGCGGGCGCGATCGCGAAGAAATGGCTGCAGGAGCGCTACGGCGTGACGATCCGCGGGTATCTGGCGCAGATCGGCGGCCTGAAGCTCGAGTTCAAGTCCTGGGCCGACGTCGGGGGCAATGCGTTCTTCTCGCCCGATGTCTCCAGAGTGAAAGAGATCGAACAGTTCATGGACACGCTGCGCAGTAGCGGCGACTCGTGCGGCGCGCGCGTCAACGTGGTGGCGAGCGGCGTGCCGGTCGGCTGGGGCGAGCCGGTGTACGGGCGGCTGGACGCCGACATCGCCGGCGCGTTGATGTCGATCAACGCGGTGAAGGGCGTGGAGATCGGCGCCGGCTTCGCCGCGGTGGCGCAGAAGGGCAGCGAGCACGGCGACGAGATGTCGCCGCGGGGGTTCCTCTCGAACAACAACGGCGGGGTGCTGGGCGGCATCTCCACCGGGCAGGACGTGACGGTGTCGATCGCGCTCAAGCCGACTTCCAGCATCCGGCTGCCGAGGCGCACCATCGACGCGAGCGGCGCGGCGACCACCATCGAGACCAGGGGCCGGCACGATCCCTGCGTGGGAATCCGCGCCACGCCGATCGCCGAGGCGATGCTCGCCTGCGTGCTGATGGACCACGCGCTAAGGCATCGCGGGCAGTGTGGAGATGTCGTGCCGCCGGTGCGGCTGGGATGAGGGCTCGTCTAGGAAATCGCAACAAAATCAATTACGATAGCGTTCCAAACCTCGGCGCAAGAGGGTACAACATGAGCAACAAGGGGCAGCTGCTACAAGACCCGTTCCTGAACACCCTCCGCAAGGAGCATGTCCCGGTCTCGATCTACCTGGTGAACGGCATCAAGCTGCAGGGCCAGATCGAGTCGTTCGACCAGTACGTGGTCCTGCTCAAGAACTCGGTGACCCAGATGGTCTACAAGCACGCCATCTCGACTGTCGTGCCGTCCCGACCGATCAGCCTGAACGTCGACTCCGGCCCGGGCGGGTAGCGTCGCCAGCTTGCTCGACAACACCGCCGCGATCGAACGCAGCGCCGCCGACCCGGCCGCCGCGGTCCTCGTCTGCCTGGACTTGGGCGGCGGCGAGTACGAGGAAGGCGTCGCCGAGATCGTGCGCCTCGCGCAGAGCGCGGGCGCGCGCCGCACGCGCGTGGTTCGCGGCAGGCGCGAGCGGCCCGACCCGAGGTTCTACGCCGGCAGCGGCAAGGTGGAGGAGATCAAGCGGGCGGCGGTCGAGCTCAACGCGGGCTTCGTCATCTTCAACCACGCGCTCTCGCCCGCGCAGCAGAGGAACGTGGACCAGGCGGTCGGCCGGCGGGTGCTGGACCGCACCGACCTGATCCTGGAGATCTTCGCGCAGCGCGCGCAGTCGAGCGAAGGCAAGCTGCAGGTCGAGCTCGCGCAGCTCGAGCACCTCTCGACGCGGCTGGTGCGCGGCTGGACCCACCTCGAGCGCCAGCGCGGCGGCCTGGGCAAGACCGGCGGCCCGGGGGAGAAGCAGATCGAGCTGGATCGCCGCTACATTGCCAGCAGGGTCAGAGTTTTGAAGGACAAGCTGGAGGCTTTGAGAAAACAGGCAAACGTTCGTCGCCGCGCACGCTCGCGGCGCGACGTGTTCTCGGTCTCGCTGGTCGGCTACACCAACGCCGGCAAGTCGACGCTGTTCAACGCGCTCGCGCATGCCGGCGCGTACGAGGCCGACAAGCTGTTCGCGACCCTCGATACCACCACGCGGCGCGTGCACATCGAAGGCGCGGGCAATGTCGTGCTCTCGGACACGGTCGGCTTCATCCGCGAGCTGCCGCACTCCCTGGTGGCGGCGTTCCGCGCCACGCTGGAGGAGACGGTGCGCGCCGACCTGCTGCTGCACGTGGTGGACAGCGCCTCGCCGGCGCGCGCCGGCGGGGCC
>JBFLYF010000205.1:0-5855 GCA_040756795.1 Pseudomonadota bacterium | reverse complement strand
CGATGATGTTTCCCTTCGGACCGCGGCGGTAGGCCTTGAGGCCCGCCGCCTCGGCGCCGCTGCCGCGCACCACGCCTACGATCGCGACGCCCCTTGGCAGCTTCAGCGCCGCATGCACCTGCGCCGGCGCGGCCTCGATGCCGAGCGCGGGGCGCCGGATGCGGCCGTCGCGGATGAGGCGCGGCACGACGCGGCTCACCTCGTCCACCGGGATGGCGAAGCCGATCCCGGCGGACGCCCCAGAGGGGCTGTAGATCGCGGTGTTGACGCCAATCAGCCTGCCGGCGGAGTCGAGCAGCGGCCCACCCGAGTTGCCGGGGTTGATCGCGGCGTCGGTCTGGATGACGCCGCGGATCTTGCGCCCGGTCACCGACTCCATCTCGCGGTTGAGCGCGCTGATGATCCCCGTGGTCAGCGTCTGGTCCAGGCCGAACGGGTTGCCGATGGCGTAGACCTTCTGCCCCACCCGCAAGCCCGCGCTCGTGCCGACCGCGAGCGGCCTGAGCTTCGCCTTGGGCGCATCGATGCGCAGCACCGCGAGGTCGCGGTCGGGGTAGGCGCCGACCAGCTTCGCCGGCCAGCTCGTCTGGTCGGCGAGCGTGACGCGCGCGCCGCTCGCGCCCTGGATGACGTGGAAGTTGGTCACGACGTGGCCGCGCTCGTCCCAGACGAAGCCGCTGCCCGTGCCGCGCGGCACCTGGAAGACGTCGAGCGAGAACAGGTTGCGCACCGTCTCGAGCGTGGTGACGTGCACCGTCGAGGGCGAGGCGGACTCGAACACCGCGATGTTGCTCTTCTCGTCCTCGGTGAGCGCCAACGCGCCGCAGCTCCAGAGCAGCGCGCCCAGCAGGGTGGCGGTGAGAAACTTTACTGAGATTTTTGCTCCTCCAGTCGGTCGGTGGCCGGCGGCGGCGTGCGCGAGAGCGCCGCGATCTCGGCGCGCAGCTCCGGGGTCATGTCGATGCTCACCGCGTCGAGCGACGCCTGCAACTGCTCGACGTTGCGCGCGCCGATGATGGGCGCCGTGACCGCGGGATGCGCGCCGACCCAGGCGATCGCCACGCTCACCGGGTGCAGGCCGCGCTGCTTGCAGAACGCCGCGAACTTCTGCGCGGTCTCGAACGCCCAGGGCTCGCCGTAGCGCGCCTGGTACATCTTGTTGGTCTTGAGCCGTCCGCTCGCCTCGCCCGAGTACTTCCCCGAGAGCAGCCCGGCCGCGCCCGGGCTGTAGGGGATGACGCCGATGCCGTTCGCCTGCGCCATCGGCAGGAGCTCGACCTCGGCCTGGCGCTTGACGAGGTTGTACATCGGCTGGATCAGCTGCAGCCGCGCCCAGCCGTTCGCCTCCTGCAGCGACACCGCCTTCTGCGTCTGCCACGCCGACCAGTTGCTCACCGCGGGGTAGAGCGCCTTGCCCGAGCGCACCGCGTCCTCGAGCGCGCGCACCGACTCCTCGAGCGGCGTGAGCGCATCGAAATGGTGCAGGAAGAGGATGTCCACGCGGTCGGTCTGCAGGCGCTTCAGGCTCGCCTCCAGCGCGCGCGTCACGTGGCGCCGCGAGGTGCCCCGTGCGTTCACGTCCCCGCCGGTCGGGTTGAAGCACTTGGTGGCGATCACCAGCTCGTCGCGGTGCCCCTTCATCAGGCCGCCGAGGATCTCCTCGGATCTTCCCTTGCTGTACTGGTCCGCGGTGTCGTAGAAATTGACGCCCGCGTCGCGGCAAGCCTTGTACATCGCCGCCGAGGCCGCCGCGTCGGCATCCCCGCCGAAGGACATGGTGCCGAAGCAAAGCCGCGAGACCTGCACGCCGGTGCGCCCGAGGACCGTGTATTTCATGAGTGAAGTCTACCTTGGGGCATTTGTTTCGCGATAATGCATTCGTGCAGACCCCGATCGACTTCCGCCCCGACGCGCCGGAGTTCCTCGCCGATCCCTATTCGATGTACCGGCGGCTGCGCGAGGAAGACCCGGTGCACTGGAGCCCGCGCCTCAGGGCCTGGGTGCTGACGCGCTACGACGACGTCAAGCGCGTGCTGCTCGATCGCGACATCTCCTCGGACCGCATGCGGCCGTTCTTCGCCACGCTGCCGGGGCCAGAGGCCGAGAGGATCGCGCACGTCATCCGCTACCTCTCCACCTGGATGGTGTTCCGCGACCCACCCGAGCACACGCGCCTGCGCCGCCTGACGAGCAAGGTGTTCCACGCGCAGTCGATGCAGGCGATGCGCCCGGTGGTCGAGGAGATCTCGGGCTCGCTGCTCGCGCGCATCGACGGGCGGCGCAGGATCGACTTCATCGCCGACTATGCCGGGCCGCTGCCCGCGCTGGTCATCATGGCGATGCTCGGCGTGCCGCGCGAGCGTCTTGCCATGGTCAAGGCGTTGTCGGACGACATGGCGCTCTTCATCGGCAGCGCGCGCGCCGGCCCCGGCAAGTACGACATCGCCGAGCGCGCGACGAAGGCCATTGCCGGTTACTTTTCCGAATTGATTCAAGATAGGAAAAAAGACCCGAAAGGCGATCTGCTATCGCAGCTCATCGCGCTCGAGGACAACGGCGACCGCCTGTCCGACGAGGAGCTGCTCGCGACCTGCATCCTGCTGCTTTTCGCCGGGCACGAGACCACCACCAACCACATCGCCAACGGGCTGCTCGCGCTGCTCAAGTTCCCCGGGGAGCTGGAGGCGCTGCGCGCCGAGCCCTCGCTCGCGCCGCGCGCGGTCGAGGAGCTGCTGCGCTACGACGGCCCGAGCGGCGTGCAGGTGCGCATCGTGCGCACGCCGCACGAGCTTCGCGGCCGGAAGCTGAAGGCGGGCGACCGCGTCTTCGTGATGCTTGCGGCCGCGAACCGCGACCCCGAGGCCTACGCGGATCCCGACCGCGTCATCCTGCGGCGCGAGGGCGTGCCCCATCTCGCCTTCGGCTTCGGCCTGCATATCTGCCTGGGCTTTCCGCTGGCGCGGCTCGAAGGCCAGGTCGCGCTGCCGGCGGTGCTGCGGCGCTGGAGGAGAATCGAGCTCGCAGTGCCCGAAAGCCGCCTGGAGTGGCTGAATTCCACCGTTTTCCGCGGCATGACCGCGATGCCGCTGCGGGTACGCGCTTGACCGCAGTCAAGAAACGTGGCGCGCCGCAGGGCCGATAATCCGGCAGGATGAAAGCCCGTCCGATTCCGAAGGGCCGCGCGGTCGATCCGAAGGCGCTCGAGCAAGTGCGCGCGCTGCTGGGCGCCGCGCCGCGCCGCCGCGACCTGCTGATCGAGCATCTGCACCGCATCCAGGACCGCTACGGCCGGCTCGAGGCGCGCCATCTCGCCGCGCTCGCGCAGGAGCTGCGCATGGCGCAGGCCGAGGTCTACGAGGTGGCGACCTTCTACCATCATTTCGACGTGGTGAAGGAGGGCGAGCCGGGGCCGCCCCTCCTTACGGTACGGGTTTGTGATTCCTTGTCTTGTGCCCTTTCTGGTTCCGAGCAGTTGCTCGAGAAGCTTCCAAGGCTCCTCGGCAAGGATGTCCGGGTGGTGCCGGCGCCCTGCGTCGGGCGCTGCGAGGTCGCACCCTGCGTCGTTGTCGGCCAGAATCCGGTCGGCAATGCCACCGAAGAAAAGGTGAGAGGGGTGGTTTCCCGGAAGGACTTCTCCTGTCTCCCGACGAAATATCTCGATTTCAACGACTATAAGAGGCAAGGCGGCTACAAGCTGATCGCGGATTGCCTTGCCGGCAAGCGCACGCGCGAGGAGATCACGAAGATCATCGAAGATTCCGCGCTGCGCGGCCTGGGCGGCGCGGGTTTTCCTGCCGGACGCAAGTGGAAAATCGTCGCCGCGGAGCCGGCGCCGCGCCTGATGGCGGTGAACATCGACGAGGGCGAGCCCGGCACGTTCAAGGACCGCTGGTACCTCGAGCGCGACCCGCATCGCTTTCTCGAAGGAATGCTTGTGGCGGCGTGGTGCGCGGGAGTCGGCGAGATCTACATCTACCTGCGCGATGAGTATGCCGGGTGCAGAAAGATTCTTGAAAGTGAAATCGAGAAACTCCAGGCAAGACCTCCTTGTGCTTTGCCCCCCGTTCACCTCCGCCGCGGCGCGGGCGCCTACATCTGCGGCGAGGAATCGGCGATGATCGAGTCGATCGAGGGCAAGCGCGGCATGCCGCGCCTGCGCCCGCCGTACGTCGCGCAGGTGGGCCTGTTCGGCTACCCGACACTCGAGCACAACATGGAGACGGTGTACTGGGTGCGTGAGATCGTCGAGAAAGGCGCGGCCTGGTTCGCCGGCCAGGGACGCAACGGCCGCAAGGGGCTGCGCTCGTTCTCGGTCTCGGGCAGGGTGAAGAGGCCGGGCGTGCACCTTGCGCCCGCGGGCATCACGGTGAAGCAGCTGATCGACGAGTACTGCGGCGGCATGCTCGACGGGCATGCGTTCTACGCCTACCTGCCCGGCGGCGCCTCGGGCGGCATCCTTCCGGCGGGCCTCGGCGACGTGCCGCTCGATTTCGATACGCTCCAGCCCCATGGCTGTTTCATCGGCTCCGCGGCCATTATCGTCCTGGGCGATAAAGACAAGGCTTCAGCCGCGGCCAGGAACCTGATGAAATTCTTCAAGGAGGAGTCCTGCGGCCAATGCACGCCCTGCCGGGTCGGCACCGCCAAGGCACTCGCCCTGATGGAGGAGCGCAGGTGGAACCAACCGCTGCTCGATGAACTCTCAAGGGCGATGATGGACGCCTCGATCTGCGGCCTGGGACAGGCGGCGCCCAACCCGGCGCTCTGCGTGATGAAATACTTCCCGCAAGAGGTTCAATGATGGACCGGATCAGCGGCAAGCAGCTCGCGACGCTCCCGATCGAGTTCAAGCTGAACGGCAGGACCGTGGTCGGGCGCCCGGACGAGAGAATCATCGAGACCGCGCGGCGCCACGGCGTCGCGATTCCGCACCTGTGCTACTCGCGCGCGCTGCGCCCCGACGGCAACTGCCGCGCCTGCGTGGTGGAGATCAAGGGCGAGCGCGTGCTCGCGCCCGCCTGCTGCCGCACGCCGACCGAGGGCATGGAGGTGACCACCGACGGCCCGCGCGCGCTCGCCTCGCAGAAGATGGTGCTGGAGCTGCTGCTCTCGGACATGCCGCGGAAGAAGTACACGCTCAATAGCAAGCTCGACGTCTGGGCTCGCAAGCTGGGGGTCGGAAAACCGAGATTTGAGTCAAGAAAGCAACCCAAGACCGACATTTCCCATCCGGCGATCGCGGTCAACCTGGATGCCTGCATCCAGTGCACGCGCTGCCTGCGCGCATGTCGGGAAGAACAGGTGAACGACGTCATCGGCTACGCCTGGCGCGGCGAGCATTCGAAGATCGTGTTCGATTTCGACGACCCCATGGGCGCCTCGACCTGCGTCGCCTGCGGCGAATGCGTGCAGGCCTGCCCCACCGGCGCCCTGATGCCGGCGCGCAACGCGGGGCTCGAGAGCATCGACAAGACGGTCGACTCGGTGTGCCCGTTCTGCGGCGTGGGATGCCAGCTCACCTACCACGTGAAGCAGAACGTCATCCAGTTCGTGACCGGCCGCGACGGTCCCTCGAACCACGGTCGGTTGTGCGTCAAGGGCCGCTACGGCTTCGACTACGCGCACCATCCGCACCGCCTCACCCGGCCGCTCATCAGGAAGCCGGGCGTGAAGAAGGATCCGCAAACGGCTGTCGATCCCGGCGACTGGAGCGAGGCGTTCCGCGAAGCAACCTGGGAGGAAGCTTTGGACCTCGCCGGGAAAGGTCTTCTGAGGCTGAAAAAAGAAGATCCATATTCCCTCGCCGGCTTCGGCTCGGCGAAGGGCTCGAACGAGGAGGCGTACCTGTTCCAGAA
>JBFLYF010000204.1:0-5858 GCA_040756795.1 Pseudomonadota bacterium | reverse complement strand
GAACGTCTACCGCGGCTGGGTCAAGAACTACGGCAACGACAAGGGCCAGCTCACGTTCTACAAGCCGGTCGGCTGCGACAAGTGCAACGGCAACGGCTACAAGGGCCGCTGCGGCCTGCACGAGCTGCTGATCGCGACGGACCCGCTGAAGAAGCTGATCGCCGAGAAGGCGCGCGTCGCCGAGATGCTCGCGGTGGCGCTGGAGAGCGGCATGCGCACGTTGAAGCAGGACGGCATGGAGAAATGCCTGTCGGGTACCACCAGCCTCAAGGAAGTGCGCTCGGTCTGCATCAAGTGACCGTGGCGCCCGGGCGCCGATGAGCGGCTCGACGGCCGAAGGCACCCAGGGGCTGACCCTGCTCGACGCGGCGGCCGCGGGCGAGGACCTCGCCGCGCGGCTGGAGCAGCTGAACGCGATCGGGGCGTCGCTCTCGGCCGAGCGCGACATCCATCGGTTGTTGGAGAATATCCTCACCGCCGCGAAGACGATCACGCGCGCGGACGGCGGCACGCTCTACCGCGTCACCGAGGAGGGAACGCTGCGCTTCGAGATCGTGCGCACCTCCTCGCTCAAGTACTACCTCGGCGGCACCACCGGCAATCCCGTGCCGTTCTACCCGATCCACCTCAAGGGCAAGGACGGCAAGCCCAACCACAGCATGGTCGCCGCCTACGTCGCGCTCACCGGGAAGACGGTGAACATCCCGGACGCCTACGTCGCCGAAGGGTTCGACTTCACCGGCACGCGCAACTTCGACAAGAAGACCGGCTACCGCTCGAAGTCCTTCCTCACCGTGCCGATGAAGAATCACGAGAACGAGATCATCGGCGTGCTGCAGCTGCTCAACGCGATCCATCCGTCCAGCGGCGAGATCGTGCCTTTCTCGCCGTCCGACCAGCGGCTGGCGGAGTCGCTCGCCTCGCAGGCTGCGATCGCGCTTACCAACCGGATGCTGATCATCCAGCTGGAGGAGCTGTTCGAGTCGTTCATCCAGCTGATCAACATGGCGATCGACGAGAAGTCGCCCTACACCGGCGGCCACTGCCAGCGCGTGCCGCAGCTCACCATGATGCTCGCCGAGGCGGTGAACGAGACCGGCGAAGGGCCGCTCAAGAGCTTCACCATGAGCGACAAGGACCGCTACGAGCTGAAGATCGCGGGCCTGCTGCACGACTGCGGCAAGGTCACCACGCCGGTGCACGTGGTCGACAAGGCGACCAAGCTGGAGACCCTCTTCGACCGCATCCACCTCATCGACACGCGCTTCGAAGTGCTCAAGCGCGATGCCGAGGTCGAGCTGCTGAAGGAAAAGGCGCTGCTGGTGGCGCACGGCGCCCCGCGCGGCGAGCAGGACGCGGCCGATGCGCGCTATCGCGAGCGCTTGCGGCGGCTGGACGAGGACCGCGCGTTCCTGCGCGCCTGCAACATCGGCGGCGAGGCGATGCGCGAGGGGGACATCGAGCGCGTGAGGGCGATCGCGCGCTACCGCTGGACCGACATCAGCGGCCACGAGGCGAACTTCCTCTCCGAGGACGAGCTGAAGAACCTGACGATCCGCGCCGGCACGCTCACGCAGGAGGAGCGGCAGGTGATCAACCACCACATCGTCGCCACCATCAAGATGCTCGAGGCGCTGCCCTGGCCGAAGCACCTCACCAACGTGCCGGAGTACGCCGGCGGCCACCACGAGCGCATGGACGGCAAGGGCTACCCCAAGGGGCTGACGCGCGAGCAGATGTCGGTGCAGGCGCGCGTCATGGGCATCGCCGACATCTTCGAGGCCCTCACCGCCAAGGACCGGCCCTACAAGAAGGGCAAGACGCTCTCCGAGTCGCTCGAGATCCTCGGCAGGTTCAGGCTCAACGGGCACATCGATCCGGACCTGTTCGACGTCTTCGTCCGGAAGAAGGTGTATCGCCGCTACGCCGAGATGTTCCTCGACAGGGAGCAGATCGACGAGGTGGACGAGTCGAAGATTCCCGGCTTTACTCCCTAGCGCCCGATACGGCGCGGGGACCGAAGCGGCGCAGCAGCGCGAAGTTGTCGCGCCAGGATGCCTCGCCGTCCAGGGCGTTGCCCTTGGGCGTGTGATACTCGAGGAACAGATTGTCGTCGGTGGACACGAGCACGCTCCGCGCGGGGCCCACGGAGGCGAGCAAGGCATCGATCCCGGCGGGGTCGACGACCAGGGTATCGAGAAGATCGCGGGCGTCGCTGCGCAATATCTGCAGCAGCGGCTGGAACGAGGCCGTGCGCTCGAGCCGAATGAACGCGTCGCGCGACGGCGTCCGCGCGCCGTCATTGCTCGCGACGATGATGCCCTGGCCGCCGATCACGTACAGCCAGACGTAGCGAAACTCCGCGCGCACCGAGCCGAGCACGTAGAGGATGTCGATCGGCGCGATGTGATGCAGTTGCACCCATTGCTGCAGGACGCCGCCCGCGCGCAACCGCTGCTTGAGCAGCTGGTAGAACTCGCGGTTGTAGAGCGAGGCCGCGCCTGCGAACCAGATCGAGGAGATTTCCATGCTGATCACGTCGTACTGCTGCGCCTGCAGCAGCAGGAAATTGCGCCCGTCGGTGATGTGCACATTGACGTTGCCGCGCCGGGTGACCTCACCGTTGACGTCGCCGAAATGCCGGTCGGCAAGCCGCACGATATCGGCGCTGAGGTCGACAATATCCACCACGCCGAAGCCTGCCTCGTGCATCGTGCGGGCCGAGACGCCGGTGCCGTAGCCGATGATGAGCGCCCGGTCCCGGGCCTGCGTGTGCAGCAGCGGCGCCACGGCGATGCCGACTTGCGCACGCATTTCGCCCTGCAAGGCGTTGTTGCCCTGGAACTTTCCGTTGGTGAGTAGAGTGAGGAGCGAGCCGCCCCCGAGTCGGGCAACGGTGGTCAGGCCGCCATCGACGCTCTCGGCGTGATCGATGACGGTGCCGAAACCCTGGTTCTGGAAATACACGTTCGCGCCGGAGGCGAGCGCCGTGTAGTCGAAACTGCGCGGCTGCGCCGTGAGCAGCGCCAGCACGATCGCTGCGGGCGCCCAAGCCACCGGCCGGCGCCGCCAGGGCGAGAGCGCCATCGCGGCGACGCCCATGGCGAGCGACAGGGCGGCGAGGACCTGGACCGAGCGCAGCGCGCCCAGCACGGGCAGCGCGACAAAGCCGGCGACGAGCACGCCGGCGATATTCCCGGCAGTGTTCAGCGCCGCCGCCTGGCCGAGCATCGCCAGGCGGCGGCGCGGGAACGCCCGGCCGACACACTCCATCGCGACCGGGTAGAGCGCGCCGATGAAGAACGCGGCGGGAAACATGGTGAGCACACATACGATGCCCCGGATGAGTTCGCGCGAGCCGAAATTGCGGGCGTAGGGATAGTCCGCGTACGAGGCGAAGTAGCGCGGCAGGTCGTCCCACATGAACACCCCGCCCAGGATCGCGCCGGCAAGCCCCAGCTCGAGGAAACCGAGCGCGAGCGGCAGCGAGGCGGCGGCGGCGAGCAGGCGGCGCCCGAACTCGGCGCCGGCGCCGAGGCCGAGGAGGAAGGCGAACAGCATGAGGCCGAAAGCGTAGACGCTGTTGCCCGCGACGACGGCCAGAAGGTGCACGTAGTTGACTTCCAGCGCCAGCGTGACAAATCCGCCTGCGGTGAGCAGCACCAGCGCGAGCGCGCCAAGCGCGCGCGTTTCCGCCGCTGCAGCCGGCGGCGGGGCCGCGGCGGCGGGCGCCGGCAGCGCGCCGAGCCCCTTCTGCATCCGGATCGCGATGAGCGCAACGAGGAGATTCGCCGCCGCCGCGAGCAGCGTGGTCTTGAAGATCCCGAGACCCGGAATGATGGCGTAGGCGGCGAGCAGGGCGCCGAGGGCCGCCCCCAGCGTGTTTGCGGAGTACAGGATCGCGACCGGCACGCCGAGCGAGACCTGTCCGCCGAAGAAGCGCGCGAGCAGCGGCAGGGTCATCCCCATGAGGAGGGTTGGCGCCGCCAGCGACAGCGCGCCGAGCCCGACGCGAAGCACCGTCAGGACGGCTGCATCCGGGGGCAGGCCCGAGGCGGCCGCCACGTACACGTCCTGGATCGCGCGGAACAGGGCCGGGGTGGCGAGGCAGAACAGGCCGATGCCGAGCTCACAAAGCCCGTATAGCCGGAGCGCGTCGCCGCGGCGCTCGGCGAGCGCTCCGCCCAGCCAGGCGCCGAGCGCCATCCCCCCCATGTAGGTGGCAAGCACGGTATAGGTCGCGGTCGAGGTGCTGCCGAACGTCAGCGCGAGAGCCTTGGAGAAAAGCACCTGGTAGACGAGTCCGGCGAATCCGGAAACGAGGAAGAGCGCGACCGCCGCGCGCTGCGTGCCGCGCGGGAGCGAAGGAATCGCGGCGGGCGGCGCACGCAGCGGCGGCTCGACGGCCTGCGGCCGCCAGGCTTCTTCGAGGCGGGCGAACAGCAGCGCGCTCACCGCGGCCGTGACCGCCGCCAGCGCCCAGGTCAGTCCCGGCACGCGCGAAAAGAGATCGGCTCCCAGGCGCACCGCGAGCACCCAGGCGAGGGTGAGAAGCGAGCCCGCCAGCACTGCGTTGCGACGCGCCGCGTGGGCCCAGGGCAACACCCGGACGCAAAGGCCCTGCATGGCGAGCGCCGCCGACGCCCCGGCGAAAAGGTCGATCAGATAGTGCTCGCCCAGGCCGAGCGTCGCGAGCACCGTGAAGCCGAGCAACAGGGCGAACACGCTGCGCGCCGCCGGATGCAGCGGGCGCGCGTTGAACCACAGCAGCAGCGCCCAGGCGAAGTGCATCGAAGGCATCGCGTTGCGCGCCGCGGGCCGCACCACCTCCGCCTGGAGCAGGTACTCGTCCGCAGCCCTCATCGCCTCGGGAAACGCGGCGCCAAAGGCGTACTGCGGCCCCGTGATCGGGCAAAGCTGGTAAAGCGTGTAGCCGATCGCGCCGCTCACCACCACGATGGTGAAGAAGCCCGCCGGCCAGCGCAGCCGGCTGCGCACCTGCAGTGCATAGAGCAGGGAGGCAAAATAGGGCAGCAGCGTGTAGGCAAGCAGGAGTATCGGCGTGCCCAGCTCATGAGTCCTCGCCAGCAGCACCGCCGTCACGCTCGGCAGGAAGCCGAGCGAAGCGTCGATCCGGTACGCGACGGCGTCGAAGGTCGCGGGGTGCAGGGCCTCGGTCAGCTGCAAATACGAATCGTTCGCCAGCATATAGAGCTGCAGCATCAGCAATCCGCCGAGCAGCGCCAGCCAGTCGCTCCGGCGTGCGTCAGTGGCGCGCAGGCTGCCGTAGACGAGCATCGCCAAGCTCGCCAGCCCCGGACCCGCGCTGAGCACGTGGAACTCGAACAGGAAAACGGGTGGCGGGGGCGCGGGAACGTGCGGGAGCAGGACGACGTCGAGCGCGAGCCCGGCCAGCACGGTTCCGGCGATCGCTCGCCAGTTCGGTGCGGCATAGGCGACGTACAGGATCAGCGGGTGCAGCGCGATCGCGCCCAGATTGAAGACCCAGTTCTCGGGCCCGAACATGCGCCGCAAGGCCTCGCTGGGCGACACGACGATCCCGGTCATGCCGATCGCTTCGGCGGCGACGAGCATCGCCGCCGTCAGGTACAGACCAATGCGCAGGTCCCTGAACATCGAGAGGTTCGCTCGCGCCGTGCGGGAGGAAAAAGGCGTGACTATACTAGGTCGCGATGACGCAGGCGGAAGAGCTGAAGAATCTGGGGAACGCGCGCAAGGCCGCGGGCGAGCTGCAGGCGGCCGCGGACTGCTACCGGCGGGCGCTGCGATCCGATCCGGCGTATCTGCCCGCGCTGTACAACCTCGGCCTGGTGCTCCATGAGGCCGGTGAGCTCGAG
>JBFLYF010000203.1:0-5873 GCA_040756795.1 Pseudomonadota bacterium | reverse complement strand
CGAAGTTCGAGGGCAGGTGACGCCGCGGCGAAAGCGAATACAATATCTAGTGTTTGTGCCTCGATAAGGCACTAGATCCATGGCAAAGCAGCAGGCCTACGACGCATCCGCCATCGAGGCGCTGAAGGGCCTCGAGCCGGTCCGGCGCATGCCGGGCATGTACACCCACACGATCCATCCGCTGCACATCGTGCAGGAGGCGATCGACAACGCGGTCGACGAGGCGCTCGCCGGCCACGGCAAGAGAATCACGGTGAGCGTCTTCAAGGACGGCTCGGTCGAGGTCGCCGACGAGGGCCGCGGCGTGCCGGTCGACCTGCACAAGGGCGAAGGAAGGCCCGCGGTGGAGGTCGCCTTCACCATGCTGCACGCCGGCGGCAAGTTCGCGCGCTCGGGCGAGGGCGTCTACCACCTCTCGGGCGGCCTGCACGGCGTGGGGGTCGCGGTCTCCAACGCTCTTTCGAAGAGATGCGAAGTCACCGTTTTCAGGGACGGCAGGAAGCACACCATCGTTTTCGAGGGCGGCGAGGTAAAGCAGAAGCTCAAAAGCGTCCCCGGCAAAGGCAAGGGCACCGTGGTGCGCCTCTGGCCCGACCCGAAGTACTTCGACTCGCCCAACATCCCGCCCGCCGAGCTCGAGCACCTGGTGCGGTCCAAGGCTTACTTGCTGCCCGGCCTGGTTACGACTTTGAGGATAGAAGGAAAAGGCGAAAAAACCTGGCGGTATGAAAAGGGCATGGCGCAGTACTTCGACTTCATGCTCCAGGGCAGGGACCTTGTCGCTCCTCTTTTCACGGGTGAAAAATTCTTTGACGAGAAAGCGGTACAAAACAGCTCCGAAATCGAGCCCGGAGAAGGCGCTTCCTGGGCGATCGGCTGGGTGGCCGAGGGCGAGGTGTTCGCCGACAGCCACGTCAACCTCATCCCCACGCGCTCGGGCGGCACGCACGAGGCGGGCTTCAGGAACGGCGTGTTCGACGCGCTCTGCGCGTTCATGGAGACGCGCTCGCTCACCCCGAAGGGCGTGAAGCTGATCGCGGAAGACGTCTGGAGCCGCGCCTGCTTCACGCTCTCGGCGCGCATCGTGCGCACCCAGTTCCACGGCCAGACCAAGGAGAAGCTCACCACGCGCCACGCGACCAAGCTGCTCGAGCTCTGCGTGCGCGACGCCTTCGAGCTGTGGCTCAACCAGCACGCCGAGGAAGGCAGGAAGATCGCCGAGCTCGCGATCGAGCAGGCCATGGCGCGCCTGCAGCGCGGCAAGAAGTTCGAGAGGAAGAAGTCGAGCGGCGTCGCCACGCTCCCCGGCAAGCTCGTCGACTGCGCCTCGGGCGACACCTCGAGGAACGAGCTGTTCATGGTCGAAGGCGACTCGGCGGGCGGCTCGGCGAAGGAGGCGCGCAACAAGGAGACCCAGGCGGTGCTGCCCTTGCGCGGCAAGGTGCTCAACACCATGTCCAAGGACGCGAGGACGGTGCTCGCCAACAAGGAGCTGCAGGCGATCGCCACCGCGATCGGCGTGGACCCGCACGGGCCCGACGAGAGCCCGGACCTCTCCGGGCTGCGCTACGGCAAGATCGTCATCATGACCGACGCCGACGTCGACGGCGGCCACATCCAGGCGCTGCTGCTCACGTTCTTCTTCATGCACGCGCCGAAGCTCGTCGAGACCGGCCACGTCTACGTCGCGCAGCCGCCGCTCTTCAAGCTGGAGGTGCCGTCGCAGGGCAAAAGCAGGCCGGCGCGCCGCATCTACTGCCTGGACGAGGAGGAGCTCGACGAGGCGATCGCGCAGCTGAAGAAGGAGAAGCTGAAGGAAGGCGCCTGGGAGGTGTCGCGCTTCAAGGGCCTGGGCGAGATGAGCCCGGAGCAGCTCTGGGAGACCACCATGAACCCCGACACCCGGCGCCTCGTGCGGATGTCCTTCGACCTGAAGAACATCAAGAAGGTGCGCCAGACCTTCGAGCTGCTCATGGACGCGGGCGAGGCCGAGGGGCGGCGCGACTGGATGCGCGAGCACTGGAAGACGGTGGAGGCCGATGTCTAAGCCCCGGAAGACGAAAAAACCCTTCTGGGAAAGGGCTTACAAGGGCCACGCGTACTGGTCCGGGAAGCAGAAGCTCGGCCGCGTGACGCTCGCCGAGCCGGGCCGCTACACCTGGGAAGCGGGCGGCCGAGCGGGCAGCGCCGACGACCTGGACAAGGCGAAGAAGGCGGTCGAGGCGGCGGTCGCGATGGCGGACAAACAGCTGGACCTTTTTTCGTAAAACCTGGATCCCCGCTTGCGCGGGGATGACGGAGCAGCCCAATGGACGACAGAACCGGCGACCTTTTCGTGCAGGAAAACGGCGACGAGGCGGCGCCGATCGAGCGCCACGCCTCGCAGGCCTACCTCGGCTACGCGGTCTCGACCGTGAAGGCGCGCGCGCTGCCCGAGATCGCGGACGGCCTCAAGCCCGTCCAGCGGAGGATCCTGTTCGCGATCAACCAGAACAACAATCCCGGATTCGTGAAGTGCGCCCGCTACGTGGGCGACGTGCTCGGCAAGTACCACCCGCACGGCGACACCTCGACCTACGAGGCGCTGGTGCACCTCGCGCAGCCCTTCTCGATGCGCTATCCGCTCATCGAGGGGCAGGGCAACTTCGGCTCGCGCGACGGGGACTCCGCGGCGGCGTACCGGTATACCGAGGCGAGGCTTTCCCGATTCGCGGAATTGGTCCTGAGCGAATTGAACGAAGGCACCGTGGATTTCGCGAAGAACTACGACGGCAAGTTCGAGGAGCCGCAGCTGCTGCCCGCGCGCCTGCCCTTCGGGCTGCTCAACGGCTCGTTCGGCATCCCGGTGGGCTTTTCCACCCGCATCCCCTCGCACAACCTGAGGGAGGTCGCCGAAGCCGCGGCGCACGTGCTCAGGCACCCGCGCGCGAAGCTGGAGGAGATCCTCGGGCTCGTGCCCGGGCCCGACTTTCCGGGCGGCGGCCAGATCATCTCGCCGCCCGCCGAGATCCGCGAGGCCTACGAGACCGGCAGGGGCTCGCTCGTCGTACGGGCCAAGTACGAGAAGGAGATGCTCGCGCGCGGCCAGTGGCGGATCGTGATCACCGAGCTGCCGCACGGCGTGTCCTGCCGCCAGGTGATGCAGGAGATCGAGGACCTGGTGGGGCCGAAGGCCGAGAAGCGCCTGCGCCAGTTCGTGCTCGACCAGGTCGAGGCGGTGCGCGACGAGTCCGACCGCAAGTCGAAGCTGCGCCTCGTGATCGAGCCGCGCTCCTCGCGCCAGGACGAAAAGGAGCTCATGGCGACGCTGATGGTGCACACGTCGCTCGAGACGCGCACCCCGGTGAACCTCACCTGGATCGGGCGCGACGGCCTGCCCGAGACCAAGGACCTGGTCACGATCCTGCGCGAGTGGACCGAGTTCCGCCTCGACACGGTCAGGCGCCGCACGCGGCACCGCCTGGACAAGTGCGAGGAGCGGCTGCACATCGTGCTCGGGCGGCTGCTCGCGTACGTCAAGATCGACGAGATCATCAAGCTCATCCGCTCCTGCGACGACCAGTCGGAAGCGAAGAGCCGGCTGAGGGAGAAATACAGGTTCTCGGAGCGCCAGGCCGAGGACATCGTCAACCTGCGCCTCGGGCAGCTGACGCGCCTGGACGGCGTGAAACTGAACGAGGAGAGGAAGGCGCTCGAGGCCGAGAGGAAGGGCCTGAAGGAGATCCTCGGCGACGAGAAGGTTTTGAAGAAGCTCGTCATCAGGGAACTGGAAGCGGATTCAAAGGCTTACGGCGACGAGCGGCGCACGCTCATCAAGCCCGAGGAGCGCGCGCAGGTCGAGCGCACGGTGCTGGAAGAGCCGATCACGGTGATCCTGTCGAAGAAGGGCTGGGTGCGCGCTCGGAGCGGCCACGGCCTCGACATGGAGTCGGTCGCCTTCAAGGACGGCGATGCGCGCTACATGGAGCTCGAGTGCAAGACCACCGACACGCTCACGGTGCTCGCCTCGAGCGGCAAGGCTTTCAGCGTGCAGGCGGCAGAGCTCCCCTCCGGGCGCGGCGACGGCGCGCCGATGAACACGCTCGTCCACTCGGGCCCCGACGAGATCGTCTGGATCGGCATGGGCAGCCCCGAGACGCCGCTGCTCATCGCGAACTCGGGCGGCTACGGCTTCCGCTGCAAGCTCGGCGACCTCGCCTCCAAGACCCGTCAGGGCAAGGACTTCATGAGCGTGCCCGAAGGCGCGAAGGCGCTCGCGCCCGCGCTCGCCGGCAACGGTCCGGTCGTAGCGGCGCTCTCCAGCGACTCGAGACTCCTCCTCTTCCCGCTGGACGAGTTGCCGCTGCGCCCGAACGGCGGCGTGGGGGTGCAGGTGATGGGATTGCCGGAGAAGATTCTTCTCTCGGGAATTCACGTCTTCGACGGCAAGTCGCTGAAAGTCTCCGGAATCAAGAGAAAAAACAGAGCGGAGGAGACGATCGAAGGCAAGGACCTCGAGAACTACCGCGGCAAGCGCGCGCAGCGCGGGCGCGTCTGCGACGTCGGCTTCCGGCCGGATCGCCTGGGGGCCTGAGCCGAAGCAGCCGTTCTCCAACATGCTACAATCGTAGCAATGACGAGAACGGAATCAGAGCATCCGGAACCGGTACGCCCCCAACTGGCGAACCTGCTATTCGGGGCCTACCGGCATCGCGTGCTCTCCCTGCTCTACCTCCGGCCGGGGGATCGTTTTCACGTGCGCATGATCGCCCGTCTGACGGGCGTGCCGGCCGGCTCCCTGCATCGGGAGCTGCGCCAGCTTGCCGAAGCCGGGCTGCTCATCGCCACGCGCAGCGGGAACCAGGTCCTCTACAGCGCCAACGAGGCCTCGCCGGTCTTTCACGAGCTCGCCTCGGTGCTCGACAAGACGGCCGGGACTCCTCCGACACTGCACGAGCACGCAGCGGAGTACACCGTCGAGCCCGCCGGGCAGCTCGGCGAGATCGACCACAAGGCGCTCGCCGCCGTCTGCCGCAAGTACGGCATCAGGAAGATGTCGCTGTTCGGCTCGGCGGCCCGCGGCGAATTGCGCCCGGACAGCGATGTGGACCTGATGGTCGAGTTCAAGGCCTCGAGCAAGACCACCCTGTTCGATTACGCCTCCCTGCAGGACGAGCTTTCGCCGCTGTTCGGCAATCGGCGGATCCAGATCGCGAGCCCCGGCATCCTGAAGAATCCGTATCGGCGGCGGACGATTCTCCCGGACCTCAGGACCCTGTATGAAGGCTGAGGATCGCGACCGTGCGTACCTGTGGGACATGCGCGAGTTCGCGCGCGAGGCGCTCAAGCTTGTCCGGAGAATCAACTTCGAGCGCCTGGAGAAGGACTCGATGCGCCGGCTCGCGCTCGAGCGCGCGCTTGAGCTGCTGGGCGAGGCCGCAAGACGGGTCAGCGCCGACTTTCAGCGTGGGCACCCCGACCTTGGCTGGCGCGACCTGATCGGGCAGCGCAACGTGCTGGCCCACGACTACGGCGAGATCGACCATCGCAGGCTGTACGACAGCGCCCGAGCGAAAATTCCTTTGCTGCTGGCCGAGCTCGACCGCATGCTGCAGGAAGCGCGATGAGGCTTCTTCCCACCGCGGTCCGGCCGGCGCTCGCCCCCGCGGCGATCCTCGCCGCCGCCGCGCTCGGGCTGTGGCTCGGGCCGCCGCTGCCGCCCTCGCTCGCCGGGCTGCCGGAGGTCGGCGCCTATTTCGTGCTGCTCGGCGCCGCGGCGGTGAGCCTGTGGTTCAACCGCGGCCGCGCGTTCGTCGCCGCGATGTCGCTGCTGCTCGCCTACGGCGGCTACCGGTACGCGCTCGGCTTCGGCGCAGAGAGCTTCGCGGCGCGCG
>JBFLYF010000202.1:0-5900 GCA_040756795.1 Pseudomonadota bacterium | reverse complement strand
GGTGTTCTTCCGCTCGCCTACCCTTTTCCTGCTCAAGGCGCGCTTTCCCGCGGGCTGGCGCACGCCGCCCCACAACCACGGCACCTGGGCGACGATCCTGCTGCTCAGCGGGCGCGAGAAGAACACCCTGTACCGCAAGGAAAACGGCAAGCTGCGCCGCGCCGGCGAAAAGTCGCTTGCGCCGGGCGAGATCCTCGCCATGCGCCCGGACACGGTGCACGTGGTGGAGTGCATCGGCAACGAAGATACGACCGGCCTGCACGTCTACGGCGGCGACATCCTGACGCTGGAGCGGCGGATGTGGCACCCGGAGACGCTCGAAGAGCACAAGCTCGATTTCGCGCGCTACGAGGAGTTCGCGCGCATCGCCTCGCAGGCGCCGGCCGCGCCCAGCCCCTGAGGCCGCGCCGCCGTCAATCGGCGGCGGCGAGCAGCGCGGCGAGCGCGGCGGCGAGCGCCGCCGGGATGCCGTAGCGCTCGAGCTTCGAAACCTCTTCTCCCGCCACCACCTCGACCGGCACGCTGGTCAGTTCGAGCACCCGGTTGGTGACCGAGTCCTCCACCAGCCGCGTGAGCGAGTTCTTGCGCGCCGTGCTCATGACAATCTGGTCGCAGCGCAGGCGCCGCGCCGTATCGGCGATGATCTGCGCGCGCTCGCCCACCGCGCTGTGCGCGGCATACGGGATGCCGAAGTCCTCCAGCATGCGCTTCACCGGCGCGAGCGCCTTCTCGGCCTGCTCGCGATGGTAGTCGTGCAGCGTCCTGCGGCTCAGGAAGCGCGCGACGTCCTGGCTGAACGGCGTCTGCACGTTCAGCAGGTGGATCTCCATGGCGGTGTTGTTCATGAAATCCTTGATCACCTGCTGCACCGCGAAGCGGCAGTTGCCGTGGCCGTCCACCGGAATGAGGATCTTCAGCATGGGCTTGCCTCCCGTGAATTGCCGCGCCGGCCGGGCAGCCGCCGGCCACTCGCCGCGCTGGTCCGTCCCCGGCATCCGGCTGCGGAAGTAGGTTTTGAGCAGCTCCATGGCGATCGGCGAGGCGAAGAAGAACGGCAGCATGAGCAGCCAGTCGTCGGCGCTGAGCGGCACCGTGTCGAAGAAAGGCTGCAGGAACGGCACGTACACCACCATCAGCACCAGCACCAGCGACAGCGCGACCGCCCAGAGCATCCAGCGGTTGGAGAGCACGCCGATCGAGAACACGCTGTGGTACTCGGAGCGCGCGGTGAAGGCGCGGATCAGCTCCGAGCCGCACAGGGTGACGAAGGCGACGGTCTGCGCCGCGGCCAGCTGGTCCGGGTAGCGCTGCAGCGCGAGCCAGAACACGCCGAGGATGGCGAACGCATCGACGATGCCGACGACGCCGATGCCGATCGCCATGTCGCGGTTGATGACCGGCTCCTTCGGCGAGCGCGGCGGCTGCTTCATGATGTCGGGATCGCCCTTCTCCAGGCCGAGTGCGAGCGCCGGCGCGCCGTCGCTCACCAGGTTCAGCCACAGCAGCTGCACCGGCCGCAGCGGCATCGGCATGCCGACCAGCATGGCGCAGAAGATGATGAGGATCTCGCCGACGTTGCAGGCGAGCAGGAAGTAGACGAACTTGCGGATGTTCGAGTAGATGATCCGCCCCTGCTCGACCGCGGCGACGATGCTGGCGAAGTTGTCGTCGGTGAGCACCATGTCGGCGGTCTGCTTGGCGACGTCGGTGCCGGTGATGCCCATGGCGACGCCGATGTTGGCGCGCTTCAACGCCGGCGCGTCGTTGACGCCGTCGCCGGTCATCGCCACCACGTGGCCCTTCGCCTTGAGGGCATCCACGATCCGCGTCTTGTGCTGCGGCGAGACGCGGCAGCACACGTCGGTACGCTCGGCCTGCGCCGCGAGCTCGGCATCGCTCATCCGGTCCAGCTCGGCGCCGGTCAGCACCAGCCCGCCCGGGGTGAGCAGGCCGATGTCGCGCGCGATCGCCTGCGCCGTGTCCTTGTAGTCGCCCGTGACCATGACGCACTTCAGGCCCGCGCCGTGCGCGGTCTTCAGCGCCTCGACCACCTCGGGGCGCGGCGGGTCGATCATGCCGAGCAGGCCGACGAACACCAGGTCCTTCTCTACCGCTTCGGGCGTAAGGCTCGCCGGCAGCTCCTCGAGCGGCCGGTACGCCACCGCCAGCACGCGCAGCGCGTTGGCCGCCATGTCGCGGTTCTGCTCGAGGACGGCGCGGCGCTCGCTTTCGTCCAGCGCGACCGCGTGGCCGCCCTGCAGCCGCCGGCCGCACAGCTCGAGGATGACGTCGGGCGCGCCCTTGACGAAGGCGACGAGATGGGGATAGCGGAAGCCGTGCACCGCGGCCTGGGCGTGGGCGCGATCCACGCGGTGGATCGTGCTCATGCGCTTGCGCTCGGAATCGAACGGGATCTCCTGGATGCGCGGCAGCGCCCTGTCCATCTCGGCGCGCCGGTAGCCGCCCTTGGCGGCGGCGACCACCATGGCGCCCTCGGTCGGATCGCCGATGATGCGCCACGCCGGCTCGCCGCCCTCGCCGATCTTCTCGTCGAGCTTGGCGTCGTTGCAGACCAGCGCCCCGTGCAGCAGCAGCGTCGCGTCCGGGTCGGTGCGCGGCACGAAGGGCTCGGCGCCGGCGAAGAACTCGCCGCTCGGGCTGTAGCCCTCTCCCGTGATCCGCAGCCGCCTGCCTCCCGCCCAGGCCTGCACCACGGTCATCTCGTTCTGGGTCAGCGTGCCGGTCTTGTCCGAGCACACCACCGTGGCGCAGCCGAGCGTCTCGACCGCGGGCAGCTTCCTGATCAGCGCGTGGTGCCGGATCATGCGCTGCATGCCGAGCGCGAGGCAGATGGTGACGATCGCCGGCAGCCCCTCGGGAACGGCGGCGATGGCGAGGCTCACCGCGGTCATGAAGAGGTTGACGATGTCCTTCTTCTCCGCCTCGAGGTACTCGAGGAAGCCGCCGCTGAGCGCCCCCGAGAGGTTGGTGTCGCGGAACAGGCCGTAGACGAACACCACCGCGCAGATGACGATGATGGCCGTGCCGAGCACCTTGCCGAGCTGCTCGAGCTTCTTCTGCAGCGGCGTGTCCTCGTCCTCGAAGGACTGGATCATCTCCGCGATCAGGCCGATCTGCGTGTTCATGCCGGTGCCCGTCACCAGGCCCCTGCCGCGGCCGTAGGTGATGAGCGTGCCCATGAAGGCCGAGTTCCTGCGGTCGCCGAGCGGGATCTCCTTGTCGAGCACCACGCCGGCGTGCTTCTCGACCGGCACCGACTCGCCGGTGAGCGATGCTTCCTCGATCTTGAGGTTGACGCTCTCGACCAGCCGCAGGTCGGCCGGGACATAGTTGCCCGCCTCCAGCAGCACGATGTCGCCGCCGACGATCTCGCGGCCCGGGACGGTCACCTGCTGCCCGTCGCGGATGACCTGCGCGCTGGGCGCCGACATCTTGCGCAGCGCGGCGAGCGCCTGCTCGGCCTTCGACTCCTGGATCACGCCGACCACCGCGTTCAGCGCGACGATGAACATGATGGCGATCGAGTCGACGTACTCGCCGAGCGCGAGCGAAATCAGCGCCGCGACGATGAGGATGATGACCAGGTAGTTGTTGAACTGGTCCCAGAGCAGCGCGAAGAAGCCCGGCCGCGGCCGCTCGGCGAGCTCGTTCGCGCCGTAGCGCGCGAGGCGCCCGGCGGCCTCCTGCTGCGTCAGTCCCTGCTCGAGGTGAGTGCGGAACGACTCGACCAGCTCGTCGATCGGCTTGCCGTGCGATTCGCGATCCTGCATCGAAGCCTCCTTTGCGGCTCCGTGCCAGTATCGTCGCCGATCGCGCCGAAGAAAAATTGAGCTTTGTCATGCCGGCCATTTAGGAACGCCATGGCGGCGCGGCAATGCGAATGATCAGGATTACGTTTCGTAATGCCCGCTCGGCTTGAGAGGCAATCCCCGTTGTGCTATACCAGTCCCGCGTCCCGGGAACCCGGGGCGCCCCCTCCAAAGGGGAGTAGCTTCGGCGGCCCAACGGCTGCTGCGGCGCGCACGTCAATACGGGCCTTGCGGCCCCGGACGCGCCGGCGACGCTCACAGGGCGTGCAAGCGAGACCTTTGCCGATGGAATGAGCACCCGCCGCGGGCGGGCCTCGTTCCGAGGTGAAGGCCGCTGTGCACGGGCACGGCGGCATGGCACTCGAATCGAGGAGGATTCGCCATGCTGCAATCCGCAATCCGGCGCTATCTCAAGCACGGCACGCTGCCGCAGCTGCGCGTCTTCGAAGCGAGCGCGCGCCTGGGCAACCTGACGCGCGCCGCCGCAGAGCTGCACATCGCGCAGCCCACCGCCTCGGTGCAGATCAAGAAGCTCACCGAGACCGTCGGCCTGCCGCTGTTCGAGCTGATCGGCAACCGCGTCTACCTGACCGAAGCCGGCCAGCGCCTGTACGCGGGCTGCCAGGAGGTGTTCCGCGCCTTCTCGGCGCTCGACGAGTCGCTCGACGGCATGCGCGGCGTGGAAGGCGGACGCCTGCGCCTCGCCGCCTGCTCCACCGGCAAGCACCTGGCGCCGCGCCTGCTCGCCGCCTTCATCCAGCGCCACCCCGGCGTCGAGGCGGCGCTCGAGATCCACAACCGCCAGGCGCTCCTCGAGCGCCTTGCCGGCAACGAGGACGACCTGTACCTGTTCGCCTCGCCGCTCGAGCGCGAGGACGTCGTCATGCAGGCGCTGCTCGCCAATCCGCTGGTGGTGCTCGCGCGCGACGACCATCCGCTCGCGGGCGAGCGCCGCATCGCCTTCGAGCGCCTCGCCGCCGAGCCCTTCCTGATGCGCGAGCCCGGCTCCGGCACGCGGCTGCTGGCGAGCAGGATGTTCGAGCGGCGCGGGCTCGCGCCGAAGGTGCGGCTCGAGCTCAACACCGACGAGGCGATCAAGGAGGCGATCCTCGCCGGCCTGGGCATCTCGATCCTGTCGCGCTCCACGTTCGGCCGCGAGCCCGACTCGAAGCGCCTGGTGTGCCTCGACGTCGAGGGCTTCCCGCTCGAGAACCACTGGTACTTCGCCTACCCGCTCGGCAAGCAGCTCTCGGCGACCGCGCGCGCCTTCATGGACTTCGCCCGCCCCGCGGCGCGGGAGATGGCCGCGGCGTAGCCGACGTGTCGTCGGGCTTAATCGCCGTTCCGTCGGCGGGAATCCGCCCAGAGCCCCAGCGCTCCGATCAGGAAAGGCAGGATGAGCAGGAACAGGAACCCGCGATCCACCTCTTCGGCATAGTAGAGCAGCAGGTATGCGGCGAGCAGAATCGCGACCCAGAGCGCCATGCCGCCGGTGCTCCAGGTGCGCGCGAAGACCCCTTCCGAACCGTGAAGACGCTCGAGCAGCTCGGCGGTGGCGCGGCTGAATTCGCGCGCCATGCCGCGGCCCGCGGCAAAGAGCCGCTGCAGCGCTTCGCCCGACACGGCCGCCAGCCGCGCGCCAAGGCCGCGGTAGAGCCAATCGCTGTCGAGATTGACCGAGTGCATCTCGGGCGGGTAGATGCGGCTGCGCATCAGCCACGAGAACGCCAGAGCCGAGAACACGAGCAGCTGCATCTGCGACAGGACGTGCGACTGGGTGTAAGGAATGTAATCGACCGGCACGGGCAGAACCGCGTACAGGGCTGCGGGGAACAGGCCGATGCCGATGCAAAGAGCGGCAGTAAGCGCCATGGCGGCCAGCATATGGGGCGGGGCTTCGCGGCAACGGATGCCCGAGTCGTGCGCGAAGAAGGCGAAGAAGGGAATCTTGATGCCGGCGTGGTGGAACACGCCCGCCGAAGCGAAGAGGAGCACGAGCCAGATCAGCGTGTGACCCTCCTGCGCGGCCGAGGCCATGATCATCGACTTGGTGACGAAGCCGCTGAACAG
>JBFLYF010000201.1:0-5923 GCA_040756795.1 Pseudomonadota bacterium | reverse complement strand
TCGCGCCACCCGGAGGAGCATAGATGGACACCAAGACCCAGATCCCGACCCCCGAAGACACTGCGCGCGTGCTGCAGCAGGTGGCGGACCGCTCGGCGAAGATCCTCGGCGAGTTCGCCCACCGGCACGTCGCCAACTCGATCTCGGCCGCGGTGAGCGACGAGCTCGGCATCGCGCGGGCCTACATGGACCTGTACTCGAGGGTGCTCGCCAACCCGGCTTCGCTCGCCGCGTTCTCGACCAACCTGATGCTCGACTACATGCGCCTGTGGCAATCGAGCTGGATGAAGGCGCTCGGGCTGCCGGCGCAGCCGGTCGCCGAGCCGGGCAAGGGCGACTCGCGCTTCAAGGACGAGGACTGGAGCTCGAACTTCGTGTTCGACTACATCAAGCAGTCCTACCTGATCGCGGCGCGCCACATCCAGCACGCGGTGGCGAGCGTCGACGGGCTGCCGCCGGACTCCGAGAAGAAGGTCGCCTTTTTCACGCGCCAGTACGTCGATGCGCTCGCGCCGTCCAATTTCGCGCTCACCAACCCGCAGGTGCTGCGCGAGACGGTGGCGAGCGGCGGCCAGAACCTGCTGAAGGGCCTCGCCAACCTGCTCGCCGACATCGAGAAGGGCGAGGGGAGCCTGCGCATCAGCATGACCGACGAGAACGCGTTCCAGCTCGGCCGGAACGTCGCCACCACGCCGGGCAAGGTCGTGCACCAGACCGACCTCATGCAGCTGATCCAGTACCAGCCGGCGACCGCCGAGGTCTACCGGCAGCCGCTCGTCATCATCCCGCCCTGGATCAACAAGTACTACATCCTCGACCTGCGCGAGAAGAACTCCTTCATCAAGTGGGCGGTGGACCGCGGCCACACCGTGTTCGTGGTCTCTTGGGTCAACCCGGACGCCAGGCTCGCGCAGAAGGGCTTCGACGACTACCTGCTGGAGGGCGCGCTCGCCGCGCTCGATGGCGTGGAGCGGGCGACCGGCGAGCGGCAAGCGAACGTCATCGGCTACTGCCTCGGCGGCACGCTGCTGGGAGCGGCTTTGGGGTATTTGTCCGCGAAAAATCAACTGGAAGAGCGCGTGAACAGCGCGACATTCTTCGTCAGCCTGCTCGACTTCTCGGCGCCGGGCGAGCTCGGCGTCTTCATCGACGAGCCGCAGGTGGAGAGCCTGGAGAAGAAGATGAACGAGCGCGGCTACCTCGAGGGCTCGGAGATGGCCTCGACCTTCAACCTGCTGCGCGCCAACGACCTGGTGTGGTCGTTCGTCATCAACAACTACCTGCTCGGCAAGGACCCGTTCCCCTTCGACCTGCTGTACTGGAACTCCGATTCGACGCGCATGCCCGCGCGCATGCACAGCTTCTACCTGAGGAACATGTACCTGAAGAACCTGCTCGGCGTGCCGGGCGGGATCACGCTCGCGGGAGTGCCGATCGACCTGTCGCAGGTCAAGGTGCCTTCGTACTTCATCTCCACCGTGGAAGACCACATCGCGCCCTGGAAGACCACGTACAGGGGGTCGCGCTACCTCGGCGGCGAGGTGCGCTACGTGCTCGGGGGCTCGGGCCACATCGCCGGCATCGTCAACCCGCCCGCGGCGAAGAAATACTGCTACTGGACCAACGAGGCGAATCCCGCGACGGCGGAGGAGTGGTTCAGCACCGCGACCCAGCACCCGGGGTCCTGGTGGGACGACTGGCAGGCCTGGATCGACGCGCGCAACGGCGGCGAGAAAGTTCCCGCGCGCACGCCGCAGAACGCAATCGAAGACGCGCCGGGCAGCTACGTGATGCTGCGCCTCGGTGCGAAGAAGGACGGGTCGGGGTAGGTTCTCGGAAGTAGGGGGTCGCTTCGACTACTACACTTGGGAGGAGAGCATGAAAACGACGCAGGCGTTCTTGTGGCCGGCAGCGGCCGTTGCTTCGGTGGTGATCCTGGCTTCGTTCAGCCCCGCGGCGCTCGCGGTGAACGACGAGCCGCTCACGGACAAGTGGGCCCCGAGCGAATGGGGCCCGGACGACAAGGCCGGCGCGGCGAATCGCAGGTCGTCCGCCACGGTGCTCAAGGCGATCAAGCTGGTCAAGAAGGGCAAGGTCGCGACGCTCGGCAAGGTCTATCAGCAGGACGCGCCCGGATTCGGCACGCGCGCCTGGCGCATGGTGATTCCAGGGCTGCCGACCGGCGGGCCGTTCGGCAAGCAGGAGCTCGTCTACAACGACGAGTATGTCTCGACCGAGATCGGCCAGTTCGGCACCCAGTTCGACGGTCCCGGGCACATCGGCGTGATCACTTCGAAAGGCATGTTCTTCTACAACGGCCGCTACCTGCATGACAAGGACATCGGCGCCTATGGCCTCGGGCCGCTCGGCGTCGAGCACGTCGGCCAGGTCGGCTACGTCTGCCGTGGCGTGCTGCTCGACGCTGCGGCGCTGCGCGGCGTGGAACGGGTTCCGGTCCCGGTGAAGAACAGCGCCGACGATCCGGGCGTGATCACCGGCAAGGACATCGAGGCGATGGTCAAGCGCCAGCGCATCGCGCCGATCGCCGAGGGCGACTGCGTCTTCCTGCATACCGGTCACGGCAATCTCTGGGACCCGAAAAAATGGGACGGCTTCGACGCCGCGGAAAAGCAGAAGCGCATCGCGCAGTTCAACGCAGGCGAACCCGGCTTCGGCGTTTCGGCGTGCGAGTACCTCGCGTCGAGGAAGATCGCGCTCACCGGCGCCGACACCTGGGGAACCGACGCGGTCGGCCCGGGATTCGGAGGCGAGAAGGAGCAGCCGTTCGAGTGCCATATCAGGCTGCAGACCAAGCGCGGCATCTGGAACCTGGAGAACCTGGACCTGACGCAGCTCGTCGCGGACAAGGCCTATGAGTTCCTGTTCGTGTGGTCGCCGCTGAAGATCAAGGGCGCAACCGGCTCGCCGGGCAATCCGATCGCGATTTACTGAGCCGGAAGCGCGCGCGCGAACTCGGCAAGGTACGGCAAGCCGCGCATCGCGCGGCTGCCGTACCAGGAGGTCATCTCGCCGTCGATGAGGCGACAGGGTTTCCGCAGTTGCCCTTCGAGCTCGTCGACGTGCTTTTGCCGGAACCGAAAGGGCTCAGAGGACAGGAGCACCAGATCGACGCTGGAGACGTCGAGGTGCTTCAATTTCGGATAGCGAGCCGTTGCCGATTCCGGCTGCGTCAGCAAGCCGAAGAGCGCGAGCGTGCGCGAAACGTAGGTGTCGCGCGAGACCGTCATCCAGGGGTCCTTCCAGATCAGATAGAGGACCTTGCGGGCGGGATAGGTTTTCGCCTTTATCTCCCGAAGTTTCTCTTCAAATCGACGGCAAAGCATCTCGGCCTCCTTCTCCCTGCCGAACGCTCCTCCGATCTGCCGGTAAAGGCCGAGGTTGTCCTCCGGCGCGAGCGGGTGCGTCACGATGAGGTTCGGCACGAACTCGGCGAGCGCGTCGGCGGTCTCCTTCTTGTTCTCGTCTACGTTCACGATGACGTGCGTGGGCGCGAGCGCCCTGACTTTCGCCAGGTTCACCGACTTGGTGCCGCCGACCTTCGGGATCCCGCGCACGACCTCCTTCGGGTGAATGCAGAAGCCGGTGCGGCCGACCAGCTCGCCGGCGAGCCCGAGCTCGCACACGAGCTCGGTGATCGAGGGCACCAGGCAGACGATGCGGCTCAGAGCGGGAGGTCGCGCGGCTTGCGCGGCGCGCGCGCCGCGACGCGGTCGTAGAGCCAGCCGGGCAGCGCGCGCAGCAGGATCGAGACGAGCGCCATCTGCCACGGAATGACCGCGAGGCGCCGCCTTGCTTCGATCGCGCGCGCGATCCGGCGCGCTGCCTCGTCCGCCGGGAGGAGAAAGGGCATGCGGTACTTGTTCACCCGCGTCATCGGCGTGTCGATATAGCCGGGGCAGATCGTGACCACCGCGACGCCGCTGCCCGCGAGCTCGGCGCGCAGCGCTTCGAGCCAGGCGATCGCCGCGGCTTTCGATGCGCTGTAGGCGCCGGCGCCCGGCAGGCCGCGGAATCCGGCGATGCTCGCGATGCCGCACAGCGTCCCTGCGCGCGCCGCGCGCAGCGCGGGCGCGAACGCCGCGAGCGTCGCGGCGAGCCCCGCGACGTTGACCTCGAGCACGCGCCGCAGCTTCTCTACGTCGCGGATGTCGTCGCCGTGCGTGCCGATCGAGATGCCGGCATTGGCGATCACGAGGTCCGGGGCGCCGAAGCGCTCGATGAAGTCGCGCGCGGCGGCGCCGATCGCCGCGGTATCGGCGATGTCAGACGCGTAGATCGCGCTGCGGCCCGGCAGGCTGGAGGCCAGCTGCTCGAGAAGGTCGCGGCGGCGCGCCAACAGGCCGATCGCGGTATCGGGGCGCGCGTAGTGGCGCGCCAGCGCCTCGCCGATTCCCGCGGAGGCGCCGGTGATGAAGATGCGGCGCACGCAGGGCCCGCGCAGCGCAGCTACCTGGCGGCGGCGAGGTTCTTGCGCACCATGCCGATCAGGCGATCGGCGATCGCGAGCATCCCGGCGTGAGTGCCGCCCTGCTCGGCGCTGATGGTGTAGCGTCCCTGCACGGCGAGCGCGGGCGTGCCGTCGATCGCCGCGGCCGCGGTGATCTGGGCGGCGCGCCTGACCTTGCTCTGCACGCCGAAGGATTTCATCACTTCGTCGAACTTCTTCGGCTCGAGGCCGTTCGCCGAGAGCCACGCGCCGAGCGCCGGCGCGCTGTCGGTCTTGAGCCGGTTGAGGTGAATCGCATCGAAGAAGCCGCGGTGCACCTTCTCCAGCACGCCGAGCACCTCGAAGCTGTAGTAGATCGCCGCGTCGTGCCCCCAGCGAGCGTTGAACACCGCCGGAATCCGGCGGAACACCGTGTCGGGCCTGAGCTTCGGCACCCAGGCATCGAGCAGGGCTTCCAGCCGGTAGCAGTGAATGCAGCCGTACCAGAAGAACTCCACCACCTCGATCTTGCCCTTGGTCTCGAGCGGCAGCTCTTTCCTCAGCGTCGTGTACTCGCCGCTGCCCTGCGCGCGCGCGAGCAGGGGCGAGCACGCGATTGCGGTGAGCAGGCTGCGCCGGAGCTGGTCCATTTCGCTTTTCCTAGTTGTCCCTGGAGGCCGCCACGTCCTTCACTTTGACAAGGCTGGCGTCGATTCCGTTCTGCGTCAGGACGCGGCGTACCTTGTTGAGCTCGTCGAGCGAAGTATAGGGGCCCAGGCGCACGCGGTACCAGGTGCCCTTGTCGGGCAGGCTGGTCGGCTCGACGCTCGACTCGAAGCCGAGGATCGCGATCTTCGCCTTCTGGTTGTCGGCGTCGGCCGGGTTCTGGAACGACCCGGCCTGGATGAAGAACACGCCCCTGGCGGCCTCGGGCTGGCTCTTCGCCGCGCGCGCCGCTTCCTTCAGCTCGCGCTCCGAGACCGGCTCCTCGCCGCCGGGCAGGATCTTGTAGAAGTCGTACTTGGGCCGCGCGGCGGCCGGCTTGCCCTCGGGCGCGGCGCCGCCCTGCGGCATGCCCGCGATCGCCGGCGGCTTCGCTTCGCCGCCGCCGTCCTTTCCCGCCGCGGGCTTGCTCTTCGTCAGGAACGGGATCGGGGTCTTGTTCAGGTAGAACGCGACGCCGAGCGCGATGCCGAGGCCGAGCAGCAGGCCGACGAACACGCCGAGGATGAAGCCGCCGCCGGTGCGGCTCGGGCCTGAGGACCGTCTGCGATGCTGGGCAGTCACATTTTCTCCGGCGCGCTGACCCCGAGGAGCGCGAGGCCGTTGGCGAGCGCCTGCCGGACCGCCGCGCACAGCGCGAGCCGCGCATTGCGCAGCGCCTCGTCCTCGACCAGGATGCGCTCCGCATTATAGTAGCGGTGGAATTCGCCTGCGAGCTCGCGCAGGTAGAAGGCGACCGCGTGCGGCGCGAGC
>JBFLYF010000200.1:0-5942 GCA_040756795.1 Pseudomonadota bacterium | reverse complement strand
GCACGCTTCGGCCAGCTGCTCGGCGCTCAGCGCGCCGTCGCGGATCGCGCGCGCCGCGTCGGTCGCCGAGAGCCAGCTGAGCTGGGAGGCGTCCATGCGTTCAGTTGCCGTAGATCGCGCGCGGCAGCCACAGCACCAGCTGCGGCCAGATGTAGACCACCAGCATCGAGACCAGCACGATGTACAGGAACGGCATGCAGCCGCTGAAGATCTGCGTCAGCAGCACGTGCTTGGGCGCGATGCCTTTCAGGTAGTACGCGGCCATCGCCATCGGCGGCGAGAGGAACGCGGTCTGCAGGTTCAGCGCCACCAGCAGCCCGAACATCAGAGGATCGATCTGGAAGTGCGGCAGCATCGGCAGGAAGATCGGCACGAAGATGATGATGATCTCGGTCCATTCCAGCGGCCAGCCGAGCAGGAAGATGATGACCTGCGCCACCAGCAGGAACGTGACCGGGTTCATGTTGAGGCCGAGCACGAATTTCTCGATCACCGCCTGGCCGCCGAGGTAGCCGAAGACGCCGGCGAAGGTCGCCGAGCCTACGAAGAGGAAGCACACCATCGCCGAGGTGCGCGCGGTGAGGTAGACGGACTCCTTGAGCCGCGCCCAGGTGAACTGGCGGTAGGCCGCCGCGAGCACCATCGCGCCGAACGCGCCCACCGCTGCCGCCTCGGTGGGAGTCGCCAGCCCGAACATGATCGCGCCGAGCACGCACAGGATCAGGACCGCGAGCGGCACGAACGACTTGAAAAGCAACACCACCACCTCTCCGAAGGGCACGTCGAGCTGCTCCTTGGGCAGCGGCGGCGCCAGGTGCGGCTTGAAGATCGCGAGCGTGACGACGTACGCGACGTACATGCCGGCAACCACGAAGCCCGGGATGATCGCCGCGGCGTAGAGCTGCACCACCGACATGCCCGCCATCGCGGCGTACACGATCAGCATGATCGACGGCGGGATCAGGATCCCGAGGCAGCCGCCCGCGCACACCACGCCCGAGGCGAGGCGCACGTCGTAGCCCGCCTTGAGCATCTGCGGGAAAGCGAGCAGCCCCATCAGGGTCACCACCGCGCCTACGATGCCGGTTGCGGTTGCGAAGAGGGCGCAGGTGACCAGCGTCGCCACCGCGAGCGACGCCGGAACGCGCTTGAGCGCGAGCTGGATGCTGTGGAACAGGTTGTCGAGCAGGTTGGAGCGCTCGACCATGTAGCCCATCATCAGGAACAGCGGGACCGCCACCAGCACGTCGTTGTTCATGGTGGTGAACGTGTTCTGCGTCAGCAGGTAGAACACGCGGTTGTCGAAGAACGCCTGGTTGGGCTGGAAGTAGGCGTAGTAGCCGAAGCCGACGCCGAGCGCCATCAGCGTGAAGGCGACCGGGAATCCGATCATGATCGCGGCGACCAGGATGCCGAGCATGATGAGCGCGACGATATGCGGATCGATCACTTCGTCGCTCCCGCTGCGGCTTCCTGCTCGGCCTTCCTGGCGTGCTCCTCGAGGATCTGCTTCTCCAGCTCCTCGACGTCGTGCAGGCGGGTGGGCCAGTCGTTGTTGCGGATGCACAGGATGCAGCGCAGCACCTCGGCGATTCCCTGCAGCGTAAGCAGCGCGGCGCCGAACGGGATCAGCATCTTGAGCGGCCAGATCGGCACGCCCGCCGGGCTGTTGACGCTCGACTCGCGGATCTTCATCGACTCGAACCCGTAGCTCCAGCCCGAGATCACCAGCGCGAGCACGCCGGGAAAGAAGAAGATCACGTAGAGCACCAGCTCGACGATCGCCTGCGTGCGCGGCCGCCATAGCCGGTAAAACATGTCGGCGCGCACGTGGCCGCCGCGCGACAGCGTGTAGGCGCCCGCCATGTAGAACATCGCGCCGTACATCAGGTAGCTGAAGTCGAACGCCCAGCTGGTCGGCTCGTTAAGGACGTAGCGCACGAAAACCTCGTAGGTCGTGCCGATGCTGAGGATCAGCAGGCACCAGGCGAAAGCGTGCCCCACCGTCCTGCTCAATTCATCGATGCCGTATATGAACTTGTCGACCATGGGTCATGGCGCAGAAGCAGAAAAATGGGGCGGCACCGTCCAGTGCCGCCCCAGTTGTTGCCGCCGGCGCGCTTAGACGACTTTGGTCTTGTACACGTGCTCGAAGGCGAGCCGGTAGTCGGCCGAGTTGTACTCTGAGTAGTAAACGACGCGCCGGTACCATTCCCGCTGCGAATCGAGGATCTTCTTGATGGTCGGGTCCTTGCTCAGATCCGCCGCCAGCTTGTCCCAGGCCTTGAGCTGCTCTTGCATGATGCTTCTCGGCGTCTTGATCACGTTGACCTTGTGCTTTTCTTTCAGGATCTGCAGGTCACGCGAGTAGTTCTCCATCGCGAGCCAGAAGTTCGCCGAGTTCGCCGCCTCGACGCCGTAGCGCAGGATGGCCTGCAGGTCCTTCGGCAGCGAATCGTACTTGGTCTTGTTGAAGACGATCTCGAAGCTCTCGGAGGCCTGGTGATAGCTGCCCATCATGTAGTTCTTGATGACGTCCTGGGCGCCGAAGCGCATGTCCGAGGTCGGGTTGTTGAACTCGAAGGCGTCGATCACGCCGCGCTCGAGCGCGGGCACGATCTCGCCGCCCGGCAGCTGCGTCACTTTCGCACCCATCGCCTGGAACAGGTCCGCGGCGAGGCCCACCGTGCGGTACTTCATGCCCTTCAGCCCAGCGGCGGTGGTGACCGGTTTCTTGAACCAGCCGAACGGCTGCGTCGGCATCGGGAACACGAGGAACCCTACGACGTTGAGATTCAGCTGCTTCTGCACCAGCTCGTCGTAGAGCGCCTTCCCGCCGCCCTCGTAGAACCAGGCGATCGTCTGGTGCGCGTCGTTGCCGAACACCGGTCCCGTGCCGAAGAGGGAGGCCGCCTTGTGCTTGCCGTACCAGTACACCGGCACGGAATGGGCGGCGTCGAGCACGCCCTTGCTGGTCGCGTCCATCACCTCGAACGCCTTCACCACCGCGCCCGCCACGAGGTAGTCGATGCGCAGCCTGCCGCCCGCCATCTCGTTGACGCGCTTGACGTACTGCTCGGCCATCTCGTTGAAGATGTCCTTCGCGCCCCAGGCGCCCTGCATCTTCAGCACGATCGGGCCCTGCGTGCGGCCGATCATCGGGAAGCCAAGCGCCGCCGCCCCCGTCGCTGCCGCCGCCGCGCCGGTCAGGAACTTGCGGCGCGCGGGCTTAGCTTGCTCTTTGCTCATCTGATTTCCTCCTCCTCGGTGTGTGTGCAGGGCAGACGCCCCGACCCGGAAAAGCGCGCTGATCATACCCCTGCCCCATCCCCGCGTGCAAGACAACTTCACGATACGAAATGAGGCGGATCAAGCGCGGCGGCGGGGTCCGCTTTGTGCGGTGCGTTCGGGTGCCAGCCGAGCAGCGCGAGCAGCACGAAGAAGCCGATCACGTAGGCGAGCGCGATGTGCCAGCCGTGCTTGAGCCACGCCCCCACGGACTTTGCTTCGGGATAAAGATTCGACAGCGCCACCCCGGCGCTCGAGCCGAACCAGATCATCGAGCCGCCGAAGCCCACCGCGTAGGCGAGAAAGCCCCAGTCGTAGCCGCCCTGCTTGAGCGCGAGCGCGGTGAGCGGGATGTTGTCGAACACGGCCGAGACGAAGCCCAGGCCGAACGAGGTCTGCCAGGAGGCCGCGGGCAGCTTCTCCACCGGCATCATCGACGCGCACAGGATCAGCGAGAGCAGGAACACGCTGCCCTTGAACGCGCCCGGCAGCAGCTTCCAGTCCGGCGCGCGCCACGCCGCGGTGGCGAGCAGCGCCGCCCAGACCGCCGCGCCGATGAACGGGAAGCGCTCGGAGTGCTCGGGAAACTTCAGGTTGACCGTCACGTTCGCGCCGATCGCGGCAGCGAGGATGATGGCGACGATCGAGACGCGCGCCCAGTCGACGCGCCCCCCGACGGCGGCGTCCTTGACGATCGGCGAGTGCCGGTGCTGCTGCATCGAGGCCGGGATGCCGAAGACGAGCAGCGCCACGGCGGCGGCGACGAAGGCCTCGAGCACGTCGAACGGGCTCACGCCGGCGATCCACATCATGGTGGTGGTCGTGTCGCCGACCACGCTGCCCGCGCCGCCGGCATTCGACGCCGCGACGATCGCCGCCAGATAGCCGATGTGCACCTTGCGGCGGAACACGGTCGCGGCGATCGTGCCGCCGATGATCGCCGCGGCGATGTTGTCGAGGAACGAGGACAGAACAAAAATCATGACCAGCAGCACGAAGCCGCCCTTCCAGTCGTCGGGCAGCCAGTGCGGCAGCACCGCGGGCACCCTGCTCTCCTCGAAGTGGTTCGAGAGCAGCGCGAAGCCGAGCAGCAGGCCGAGCAGGTTCGCCAGGATCACCCACTCGTGCTGCAGGTGCAGCGCAAGGCCGCCCAGGCCCGCGCCGGTCTTGAAGCCGGTGAAGCCGAGCTTGTACAGCGTGATCACCGCGAGGCCGGTGAGCGCGACCTGCAGCGTGTGGTGGTGAAACAGCGCCACGCCCGCGAGCGTCAGGCCGAACAGGATGAAGTCGAACGGCACATCGAGCGCGGCGAGCGCTCCGGCGACGACGACCGCGCCCGCAAAAAGGCCTCGCTCGCGCGCGAGCACGCGCAGCACCACGCTTTTCATCAAGCCATTATATAAGTCGCTCGGAACGCGCCCACAGCTCGCACGCCTCGCGCACCACGTCGGTGAGCGAGCCGGTCGCGGCGTGGCGCTCGCGCAGCCAGTCGGCTTCCGAGTAGCCCTTGCGCACGCCGGCGGCGAGCTCGGCGAGCGGCTCCGACGCCCCGAGCGCCGCGGCGCGCGGCGTGGCTTCGGCCACGGTGGAGAGGATGTCCTCGCCGATCGTCTTGCGCCGCCGCGAGAACGGATCGATGAGCGCGCCCTTGCAGCCGTAGCGGCAGGCCTCGAAGCGGTTGAAGGCGTTGACCTGGTAGATCTCGGGCGCCGGCGCGCGCGGCCGCTCGGCGAGCAGCCAGGCGGCGAGCGCCTGCGCGTAGGCCGCGAGCAGCGCGGCGCGCCGCACCCTGAGCGGCGTGTCGCAGACGCGGATCTCGATCGTGCCGTACTCGGGCTTGGGACGGATGTCCCAGTAGAAGTCCTTCATGCTCTCTACGATGCCGAAGCCGCGCATCGCCTCGAAATAGGCGACGAACTCGGCCCAGTCGCGCACGAACGGCATGTGGCCCGAGAGGGGGAACGCGCTCACCGCGGTGAGGCGCGAGGACTGGAACCTGGTGTCCTCGCCCTGGTAGAAGGGCGAGGCGGCCGAGAGCGCGATGAACTGCGGCACGTAGCGCGTCAGCATGTGGGCGAGGTAGACCGCGCTGTCGCCGTCCGGGCAGCCGACGTGGATGTGCTGGCCGAACACCGTGAACTGCTTGGCGAGGTAGCCGTAGCGCTCCATCACCTGCTTGAAGCGCTCGGCCGGGTAGACGCGCCGGTCGGCCCAGTCGTGGAACGGGTGCGCGCCGCCGCCGCACACGCCCAGGTTGAGCACTCCGGCCGCCTCGACGACCGCGGCGCGCTGCGCGTCGAGCTCCGCGGCGAGGCCGGCGAAGCCCTGGTGGATCGAGCTGTTCAGCTCGATCATCGAGAGCGTCACCTCGGGCTTGATCGCGCCGGGCACCTTCTTCTTCTGCAGCCGCTCGATCAGGTCGCCGGCATCGTGCCCGAGGTCCCGGTCGTGCGCGCGCACCACCTGCAGCTCGAGCTCGACGCCGATCGTCAGGCCTGCGGCGCGGGGGAAGTCCATGGTGCGCCTCAGGCCTCGGGTTGCGCCTCGCCCGCACGGCGCAGCGCGAACTGCGTGGCGAGCGGTCCCACCAGCTCGAGCAGCGCCACCGCGGACATGACCACGAGCGCGAGCTCGGCGCCGAAGCCGGGGAACAG
>JBFLYF010000020.1:0-18454 GCA_040756795.1 Pseudomonadota bacterium | reverse complement strand
TCGCCTGGCTGAAGTTCTGCTCGGCCATGAGCACGGTGAGCCCGTAGCTGTCCTTGAGCTCCTTGATCTTGTCGATGGTGTGCTTGACCAGCAGCGGCGACAGGCCCACCGAGGGCTCGTCGATCAGCAGGATCCTCGGCGCGGTCATGAGCGCGCGCGCGAGCGTCAGCATCTGCTGCTCGCCGCCGCTCATGCTGCCGGCGAGCTGGGTGCGGCGCTCGGCGAGCACCGGGAAGGTCTCGAAGCAGAACGCGAGGTTGCGCGTGAGCTGCGCGCGCGCGGCAGGGCGGTACGCGCCGAGCAGCAGGTTCTCCTCGACCGTGAGCAGAGGGAACAGGCGCCTGCCCTCGGGCACGAGCGACACCCCCAGGTCGACGATCTGCTGGGTGGAATAGGCCGTCAGGTCGAAGTCCCTGCCGTCCAGGGTCAGCACGATCCGGCCCGCGCTCGGCCGCACCACGCCCATGATGCACTTCATGAGCGTGCTCTTGCCGTTGCCGTTGGTGCCGAGCAGGGTGACGGTCTCGCCGTCCTCGACCGCGAGCGAGATGCCCTCCAGCACCTGCACCGCGCCGTAGCCGGCGCGCAGGTCCTCGACGCGCAGGCTATTCGCCAAGGTAGGCCCTCTGCACGCCGGGATCCCGCACGATCGAGTCGGGCGTTCCCTCGCAGATGATCTGGCCGGCGACCAGGCAGATGACGCGCTCGGAGAAGCGCATCACGGCGTGCATGATGTGCTCGATCATGATGATCGTGATGCCGGCGTCGTTGAGCCGCCGCAGGATGCCGAGCACGTCGTCGACTTCGCTCGAGGACAGGCCCGCCATCGCCTCGTCCGAGATCAGCAGCCGCGGCCGGGCGGCCATGGCGCGCGCCAGCTCGAGCTTGCGCATGTCCACCTGCGTCAGGCTCGCCGATTCCTCGTGCGCGCGCTCGCGCAGGCCGATCAGCTCGAGCACCTCGAGCGCTTCGCGCGCCGCGCGCCGCTCGCCGAGGTGGCCCCGCGCGGCGTACTCGAGCGGCACCTGCAGGTTCTCCAGCACCGTCATGCTGCGGAACGGCTTCGGGATCTGGAAGCTGCGCGCGATGCCGGCACGCGCCCGCAGAAAGGGCGGCAGCCGCGTGATGTCGCGGCCGTCGAAGTGCACCGTGCCCTCTTCGTTGTACAGCACCCCCGAGATGCAGTTGATCAGGGTCGTCTTGCCCGAGCCGTTCGGCCCGATCAGGCCGAGCCGCTCGCCGGCGCGGACGCCGAGCGAGACGCCGTTCAGCGCGACAAAGCCGCCGAAGCGCTTGCTCAGGCTCTCGACCCGAAGCAGCTCGCCGCTCATCGCGCGCGCCCGCGCCGGAGCTTGCGCGCCAGGCCGACGATGCCCTGCGGCGCGAGGGTGATGAACACCACCAGCATCACCCCCACGATCAGCACGTTCAGCTCCGAGGAGATGTTCACCTTGACGATCTCCTGGGTCGTGCCGACCAGCAGCGCGCCGATCACCGGGCCGGACCAGTGCGACGTGCCGCCGATCATCGGCATCGCGATGGCGTTGACGGCGATGAACAGGCTGAACGCCGAGACCGGATCGACGAAAGTGACGAAGAACGGGAACGGCGCGCCGGCGACGCCCATCATCGTCCCCATCACCGTGGTCGAGACGAGCTTGAGCCGCAGCGTCGGCACCCCGCTGCACTCGGCGGCCGCCTCGTCGTCGCGGATCGCGGCGAGGCCCCGGCCGAGTCGCGAGGCGCTGAGCAGGCGCGACACCGCCACCGCGGCGAGCGTCAGCAGCAGCATCACCATGAACAGCATCTGGATGTAGCTGTCGAACCACAGGTGCTTCTCGGGCGTCAGCATGTAGGAGCCTTTCGCGCCGCCGACATAGCTCCAGTTGTTGACGAAGGTCTCGATGACGATCGCCATCGCCAGCGTCGCGATCGCGAAGTACACGCCCTTCAGGCGCAGCGTCAGGTAGCCGAGGCCGAGCCCGACCAGGCCGCCGACCGCGCCGCCGGCGAGGATCAGCAGCGGCAGCGGCAGGCCGGCCGCCTTGTTCAGCGCGACTGCGGTGTAGGCGCCGATGGCGAAGAAGCCCGCGCTGCCGAAATTCACGTAACCGGTGAAGCCGCCGAGGATGTTCCAGGCGACCGCCATCAGGGTGGCCTGGAGGATCACGTAGAGCGCGTTGAAGTAGTACTCGTTCTCCACCAGCTCGGTGAGCGCGAGGCCCGCGGCGACGAGCGCGGCGAGCGAGCCCCAGAACGCGGCCGATCGCATCGCCTAGCGCCCGAACAGGCCCGCCGGCCGCAGCGCCAGCGTCAGCGCCAGCACGCCGAAGGCGACCGCGGGCGACCAGGACGGGCCGACGAAGGTCGCCACCATGCTCTCGACGACGCCGAGAATCAGGGCGGCGATGAACATGCCCTGGATGCTGCCCATGCCGCCGAGCACCACGATGGCGAAAGCGCGCCCGATGTACTGCCGGCCGACCGAGGGCTCCACCGGGCCGATGATGATCAGCATCGCGCCGGCGATCGCCGCGGTTGCCATGCCCAGGCCGAAGGCCCACTGCTTGATGCGCACCGGGTCCGCGCCCATCAGCTGCAGCGCCAGGCGGTCCTGCGCCACCGCCTGGATCGCGCGGCCCGTGAAAGTGCGCGACAGGTACAGCCAGACGCCGGCGGTGAGCACCACGGAGATCACGCAGGGCACCAGCATGCGCAGCGGCAGGTCGACGAAGCCGATGCTCCAGGTCTGCCCGATGTAGCCGGCCTGCACCAGGCGGTAGTCGACGCCGTAGGCCATGATCAGCGAGACCTCGATGATGAACATGACGCCGAAGAAGAAAGCGAGCCCGGACAGCGACTCCTGCCCGGTGCGCTCGAAGGCGAGGTAGTAGACCCGGTAGATGAGCGCCCCGGCGAAGAAGAACACCGGCGCCATCGCGACCCCGACCAGCACCGGGTCGACGCCGAAGCGGCTGTTCAGGATATAGGCGGAGTAGGCACCGACGATGACGAACGCCGGGTGCGCGATGTTGACGATGTCGAGCTGGCCGAAGACGATCGCCAGCCCGATCGCCACCGCGGCGTAGAAGCCGCCGAGGAGTATTCCCGCGACGACGGCGTTCGCGAGGAGATCGGCGGAAAGCACCGTCGCGCGGGCGCGCTGCGCTACCTACTTCCTGTACGGGTAGACCATCTCACCCGATTTCCATTCCTTCGGATAGAGCACGATGCGCTTGCCGGGACCGGCGAACTGCTCCAGGTTGTCGGGCTGCACGTCGCGGAACTGGACCATGAGCACGCGGGTCCTCGCCCACTCGCCGTTCTTGCCGAACTTGACCTTGCCCACCACGGTGTCGAAGGTGGCCTTGTGCATGTGCGCGGCGAGCTTCGCCTGGTCCAGGCCCTTGGTCGCCTCGACCGACTGGCCGAGCACCTGCAGGTAGGCGTAGGCGTAGGGCGGCAGGTAATGGCCGAGCGGATCGACTCCCTTGTCCTTGGCGGCCACGCGGTACTTGGCGAGGAACTCGTTGACCCCGGGGAAGTTGAGCGTCTTCTCCGGCACCCAGAAGTCGTAGTTGACGATGCCGTTGAGCAGCGGCCCGAGGTTCTTCTGGATCGCGGCGAACTGCAGCCCGACCATGCCGCCGCCGAAGAGCTTCGTCTTGAGGCCGACCTCGTTGGCCGCCTTCACCATGCCGGTGGAGTCGGGCGGATACGAGCCGACGTAGACGATGTCCGGATTGGTCGCCTGGATCGCGCGCACGATCGGCGTGAAATCCGTCGTCGCGGGCGGGTAGGTCTTGTCGTAGACGATGTTCAGGCCGGCCTTCTTCGCGTTGGCGCGCGCCCCGGCCGCCGCGTTCAGCGCGAACTCCGCGTCGGCGGCGACGATCGCGATCGTCTTCGGCTTCGGATTCTGCTGCATCGCCAGCTCGAAGAAGCCCTTCGACCAGTCGGTCTTGGGCTCGGGCCCGGCCGGCATGATCTGGAAGTAGCGGTCGTACTTGAACTCGTCGTTGACCGCCAGCCCGAACAGCGACGGGAAGACGAGCTTCTTGCGCATCACGATCGGCATCGCCGGCGCGATCTCGTTGGTGCCGTAGCTCGAGACCACCAGATCGACCTTGTCGATGTCGAGCAGCTTGGTGTAGATGCCGGGCACGTTGGCCGGCTGCGTGGCATCGTCGTAGTAGACGAACTCGACCGGCCGGCCGAGCAGGCCGCCCGCCTTGTTGACGTCGTCCCTCCAGATCTCCATCGCGATCAGCGCCGCCTTGCCGGCGCCGGCCAGGCCGCCGGTGAGCGCCATGCTGAAACCGATCTTGATGGGCTTCTTCTGGGCTGTCGCGTCGCCCGTGGCAAGCGCGAACATCGCGAGCGCCGCGAGCGCGCACGCCAGCATCCGGTGCAGTTTCATGGGGGGTCCCTCCTCCAGAGTATCCCGGGGCGATTATAGTAAGAAAATCGCACCAGGAGGGAATCCATGCCGATGATCCCGCGCGAGCGAGCGCCCTACTCCGCGATCGTGGACCGCCCGCCCCTGCGCCTGCCGGGCGGCGCGCGCGTCGTCGTCTGGACCATCGTCAACCTCGAGGTCTGGGACATCGCGCGCGCGATGGCGCGCCAGGTGCTGCCCGCGCCCACCGGCGCCGTGCTGCTGCCCGACGTGCCGAACTGGAGCTGGCACGAGTACGGCATGCGCGTCGGCTTCTGGCGCTTCGAGGCGCTGTTTCGCAAGCTGAAGATCCGCCCCACGGTGGCGATCAACGCGCGCGTCTGCGTGGACTACCCGCGCGTCGCCGCCGCCTGCCGCGACGCCGGCTGGGAGTTCATGGGGCACAGCTACGAGCAGGGGCCGATCCACCTCGAAAAGGACCAGCCGGCGATGATCACGCGGTCCCTGGACACGATCGAGAAGTTCACCGGCAGGCGGCCGCTCGGCTGGCTGGGGCCGGGCCTGACGCAGACGCTCGAAACCCCCGAGCACCTCGCCGCCGCGGGCATCCAGTACATCGGCGACTGGGTCTACGACGACGAGCCCACCGAAATACACACCGGGAAGGGGCCGCTCGTCACCCTGCCCTACTCGGTCGAGACCAACGACATCCCGATGATGCTGGTGCAGCACCACGAGGCGGCCTACTGGACGAAGAAATGCCTCGACGCCTTCGAGCGCTACTACGCCGAGGGGGCCAAACGCGCCAAGATCATGGCGGTCGCGATCCACCCCTACATCAGCGGACAGCCGTTCCGGATCAGGTATTTAGAGGAGCTGTACGAAAAGATCAACCGGAAGAAAGGCGTGCTGCACTGGAACGGCGAGCAGATCCTCAGCTGGTACCGGGAAGCTCGGTCGCGCTGAGCTCCGCCTTCAGTCCCCTGGCTTCCGCGTTGGCGAAGTTGAGCTCGATCTTGATGCCGTTGGGGTCGAAGAGAAAGAGCTGGTAGAGCCCCTGGTCGTTCACCTGGCGCTCGCGGAACTCGACGCCGAGCGCTTTCAGGTGCGCGATCATTTCGCGCAGGCCGGTGGCGCGGAAGGCGATATGGTCCACGACCCCCGAGCCTTCGAGCGCCTCGGACTGCTGCCCCACGTAGCGCTTGCGGTTCTCCGACACGTTCTTGCCGCCCTCGGTGACGTGCACGACGTCCTTCTCGCCGATGTAGAGCCAGCACACCGGGAACTTGAAGTCCGGGTGCGGACCCTCGCGCATCCCCAGCACGCGCACGTACCAGTCGCGCGTCTTCGCGATGCTCTCCGTCTGGACGAGGAAGTGCTCGATGTGGCTCAGGGGCATTTGCCGAGCGCTCGCAGGATTCTTTCGGGGGTGAACGGCATCTCCGTCACCCGCGCGTTCAGCGGCGCGAGCGCGTCGTTGATCGCGTTCATCACCGCGCCGGGCGCGCCCGCGGTGCCCGCCTCGCCCACGCCCTTGGCGCCGAGCAGCGACTGGCGCGTGGGCGTCTCCACGTGCCCGCAGACGATGTCGGGCATCTCGCCCGCCATCGGCACGAGGTAGTCGGCCATGTTGCCGTTGAGCAGCTGCCCGTCCGGGCCGTAGAGGCATTCCTCGTACAGCGCCGCGCCGATGCCCTGCACCACGCCGCCGCGGATCTGCTCGTCGACCAGCATCGGGTTGATCACGGTGCCCGCATCCTCCACGCACCAGTGCTTGAGCAGCTTCACGAAGCCCGTGTCCGTGTCCACCTCGCAATGGGAAGCCTGGATGCCGTTGGTGAAGGTGAAGCCGTACTGGCGCGGCGTGTAGTGCCGCGTCACCGTGAGCTCGGCCTGGAAATCCACCGGCAGCGTGTCGGGGCGGAAGTGCGCGATGCGACCCAGCTCTTCCAGAGGCATCTTCCTTTCCTGGGTGAGCTTGTCGATGACGTGGTTGTCCGCCACGCCAAGCGTTTCTTTCTCTGCTTTCAGCACCTTCGAGGCGACATCGAGGATGTTCGACAGCAGAGCGCGGCCCGCCAGGAGGACCGCCTCGCCGCCGATGCCGGCTCCCCGCGAGGCCCAGGTGCCGCCGCCGTAGGGCGTGACGCCCGTGTCACCCGTGATGACGCGCACCTTGTCGAGCGTCACGCCCACCGCGCTCGCGGCGATCTGCGCGAAGATCGCGTCGGTGCCCTGGCCCTGCTCGGTGACGCCGCAGAGCACCGTCACCATGCCGCTCGGCTCCAGGCGCAGCGTCGCGCCGTCCTGCGCCGAGATGCGCGCGCCGCCCACGCCGTAGAACGCGGGAGACGGGTTCGTCACCTCGATCATCGCCGCCAGCCCGATTCCTCTATAGATGTTCTTGTTTCTGAGGGCCTTTTGTTCTTCACGCAGCTTCTGATACGACATCAAATCCAAAAGCTTGGTCAATGTCTGGTGATGCGAAAGCTTCTCGAACTTGATGCCCGACGGAAACGTGTACGGATACGCGTCGTCCGGGATCAGGTTCTTCCTCCTGAATTCCGCCGGGTCCATCTTCAGCGCCGCCGCCGCCTTGTCCACGATCGCCTCGGTGAGCGCTACCGCGATCGGATGGCCCACCGCGCGGTACTGGCAGGTGACGTTCTTGTTGGTGAAGACCACGTGCATCCGCGCGCGGTACTTCTGGTGCTTGTAGGGGCCGCCGGTCAGGTTGACCACCTGGTTGCCCTCGATGCCGCTGGTGCGCGGGTACACCGAGTACGGGCCGATCGCGGTCAAGTCGTCGAGATCGAAGGCGAGAATTTCTCCCGTGCCTTTCACCGCCAGTCTTATCTTTACCTTGTGCTCTCTCGCATGGATATCCGTCGCGAAGGACTCGAGCCGGTCGGCGACGAACTTCACCGGCCGGCGCAGCATCACCGAGAGCGCCGCGGTCGCCATCTCGTCGGGGTAGACGTGCACCTTGATGCCGTAGGAGCCGCCGACGTCCTTCGCGATCACGCGCACGCTCGCCTCGGGGATGCCGAGGTGGCGCGCGAAGATGTCCTGCATCATGTGCGGCGCCTGCGTCGCGTGATAGACGGTGAGCGAATGCTCGGCGGCGTTGTAGTCGGCGAGGATCGAGCGCGCCTCGGGGCACACGCCGGTGTGGCGGCCGAAGCCGTAGCTCTCCTCGACCACGACGTCGGCCTGCGCGAACGCCTCGTCCACCCCGCCCGTGTCGTGCTCGCGCTTGAAGCAAATGTTGTCTTTTAGTTCTTCATGGATCACCACATCGCCCCGAAGCGACGCTTCCATGTCCACCACGGCGGGAAGCTCTTCCCATTCGGCCTCGATGAGCGCCAGCGCGTCCTCGGCCTGCGCGCGCGTCTCGGCGACCACCGCCGCCACCGCCTCGCCCTGCCAGCAGGCGCGCTCGATCGCGACGGCGTGCTGCGGCGGCGACTTGATGCCCTTGAGATGGCCGAGGACGGCCACCCAGGGCTTGCAGTACTCCGCCACGGCGCGCCCGTCGAAGATCCCGATGACGCCCTCGGATTGCAACGCGCCGGAAAAATTCAGCTTTTTGATCCTTGCATGCGCATGAGGGCTTCTGAAGAACACGGCGTGCGCAAGTCTCGGAAACCTCAGGTCGTCGACGTAGGCGCCGCGGCCCTGCAGCAGCCGCTGCGCGTTCGGGCGCGGGGCGCTCGTGCCGATGTAGCCCTTGTCGGTCTGCGTGCCCGGCGCGTGCAGCGGCAGCTCAGCCTTGCCCATTCACGGCCTCTTCGATGGCGTCGACGATCGCCTGGTAGCCGGTGCAGCGGCAGTAGTTGCCGGAGATGTGATTTCGTATCTGTTCCCTGGAGAATTGCTCTCCAAGTTTCGATCTCGACAACAACTCCTGCGCCGTCATGAGCATCCCCGGGGTACAGAAACCGCACTGCAATGCATTTCTCTCGTGGAAGCGCTGCTGCAGCTTCTTCAGCTCGCCAGAATCGCTCAAACCCTCCACCGTCTCCACCACGCAGCCGTTCGCCTGCACCGCGAGCATGAGGCAGCCACGCACGATCTCGCCGTTCACCCGCACCGTGCAGGCGCCGCAGGCGCCCTGCTCGCAGCCCAGGTGCGAGCCGGTCAGTCCCAATCGCTCTCTCAAAAAATCAACCAAATGCTCGCGCGGTTCCACCCGACGGCGGACCTGCGTGCCGTTGACCGTCAGCGTGATGTCGAGAGCCTGCTCCATGCGCGCTCCAGCAGAACGCCGGCGAGGTGACGCTTCGCGGCGGAAGAGTGGTAGAGATCGGGCGAAGGGTCAAGATGCTTTTTCAGAAATGCTTTTGCTTTCTCCTTGATTGGGAAGTCCTTCACGACAAAAGGCGTAGAACCGACCCCGAACAGCACGGCCCTCTCGTTGTGCGCCGCCAGCCCTACGATCGCGTAGTCGCCCTGCCGGCGAGCGAGCTCGAGGAAGACGAACCGGTCGCCCGGCTTCGCCGCCGGGAACTCGACCGCGACCAGCAGCTCGCCCGCCCGCAGCTCCGTTTCGAAGAGCCCCTTGAAGAACTCCGAGGCCCTGACTCGCCTTTCACCCTGCAAGCTTCTCAAGATGAAAACCGCATCGAGCGCCACCGTGCAGGCCGGATACTCCGCCGCCGGGTCGGCGAGCGCGAGGCTGCCGCCGAGCGTGCCGCGGTTGCGGATTGCCGGGTGCGCGATGTGGGGCGCGGCATCCGCGAGCAACGGCACGTGGGTTCTTATTTCCTTTGACTTTTCTATCTGGGAATGCGTTGCCAGAGCACCGACCCGCAGACCCCCTGAAAAAAGCCCTATTCCAGAAAGTTCCTTCAGACCTGTGATGTCTACCAGCAACTCTGGCTGCGAGAGCCGCATGTTGAGCGAGGGGATCAGGCTTTGCCCGCCGGCGAGCGCCTTGGCGCCCGGGCGCCGCAAGAGTTCGAGCGCTTCGGGCAATGAAGCGGGTTTCGCGTAGGCGAACGCCGGGGCTTTCACTCCTCCTCCTCCGCCGCCATCTTAAACCCTGGACGGCAAGTTCGGGGACGGAGCCCGATCTCGACCACGCTCGAAAGGCGAGATAGGGCTCCCTCCCCGATTTTCAGGCGGGGTTTCGTTCCACGAGCTGGCGGGCGATGATGATGCGCTGCATCTCGTTGGTGCCCTCGCCGATGCACATGAGCGGCGCATCGCGCACCAGCCGCTCGATCGGGTACTCCTTGGAGTAGCCGTAGGCGCCGTGGATGCGCATCGCCTCGAGCGCGTTCTCGAGGCCCGCCTCCGAGGCGAAGTACTTCGCCATGCCGGCCTCCATGTCGCAGCGCTGCCCCGCGTCGTAGGCCTTGGCGGCGTGCTCGATCAGCAGGCGCGCCGCCTCGTAGCGCGTCGCCATCTCGCCGAGCTTCAACTGGATCGCCTGGTGCTCGCAGATCGGCTTGCCGAAGGTCTTGCGGATCTGCGCGTAGCGCACCGACTCGTCGAGCGCCGCCTTGGCGATGCCCGCGCCGCGCGCCGCGACGTTGATGCGCCCGAGCTCCAGGCCCCCGACCGCGACGTAGAAGCCCCGGCCCTCGCCGCCGATCAGGTTCGCGGCCGGGACGCGGAAGTCCTCGAACACCAGCTCGGCCGAGTCGATGCCCTTGTAGCCGATCTTCTCGAGCTTCCTCGAGGCGCGGAATCCCGGGCCCTTCTCCATGATGAACATCGAAAGGCCCTTCCTCGCCGGCTCGGCCTGCGGGTCGGTCTTGACGAGCACCGCGCAGCAGCCGCCCTCGATGCCGTTCGAGATCCAGGTCTTGGTGCCGTTGACGACGTAATGATCGCCGTCCTTCAGCGCGCGCGTGCGGATGCCCGCGAGGTCGGTGCCGGCGTCGGGCTCGGTGAGGGCGAGGCCGCCGCGCATCTCGCCGCTCGCCATGCGCGGCAGAAAGCGCCGCTTCTGCTCCTCGGTGCCGAACTTCTCGACCAGCATCGCCATCATGAGGTGCGAGTTGAAGATGCCGGTGAGCGACATCCACACGGTGGAGATCTTCATCACGATCTTGGCGTAGGTCGAGGCCGAGAGGCCGAGCCCGCCCCACTTCGGGTCGAGCACCGCGCCGAAAAGGCCCATCTTCTTCATCGTCTCGACCATCTGGCGCGGGTAGATGTCGTCGTGCTCGAGGCGCATCGCCTGCGGGCGCACCTCCTTTTCGAGCCAGCGCTCGATGGCGTCGAGCAGCGCGGCTTCCTCGGCGGGATCGGTCTGGCGCATGTCGCTTCTCCTAGTAGTTCGCTTTGACTTCGAGGTCGTTGCCCGTGCGCTTCATGACGAGCATGGTGCGGCTGAACTCGCACACCTTGACCTTGTCCTGGTTGAGCCCGGTCGTCTTCACGGTGACGATGCCGGCGCCGGGGCGGCTCCTCGACTCGCGCTTCTGCAGCACCTCGGACTCGGCGTAGAGCGTGTCGCCGGGATAGAGCGGATGAGTCAGCCTTATGTCGGTCCAGCCCAGGTTGGCGATCGCCTTCTGGCTGACGTCGGCGACGCTCATGCCGACCATCAGCGCGACCGTCAGCGGGCTGCAGACGATGCAGCGGCCGAACTCGCTGTGCTTCGCGTACTCCTCGTCGAAGTGGATCGGGTGCGTGTTCATCGTCAGCAGCGTGAAGGAGATGTTGTCGTATTGGGTGATGGTGCGGCCGGGCCGGTGCCGGTAGACGTCGCCTGCATTGAAATCCTCGTAGTAGCGCCCTGCCATGGGGTTCTCCTCGGGTTCGGGGTTGCAAGAATACAATTGCCCGGTGATCTCGGAGCGGCTGGCAGCCTTTACCGCAGAGCTTTCTTTGGCCAAGGTTCCGGAGCCGGTCCGGCTGCGCGCCCGGCACCTGATGCTCGATGCGATCGGCTGCGCGTTCGCCGCGCGGCGCGAGGACTTCGCCGTGCGCATCGCCGGCTCGGTGGCAAGGCTCTCGGGCGCGGGGCCGCGGCGCGTGATCGGCATGGCGCAGCGCCTGCCGCTGCGCGACGCGGCGCTCGTCAACGGCATGCTGATGCACGGCCTGGACTACGACGACACGCACGCCGCGGGAGTCCTGCACTTGACCGTGAGCACACTGCCCGCGGCGCTCGGCGTCGCGGCGCATGCGGGCGCTTCGGGCGCGGAGCTGCTTGCCGCCTATATCGCGGGGGTCGAGTGCGGCGCGCGCATCGCGAGCGTCGTGAAAGGCGGATTTCACGAGGTCGGCTTTCACCCGACCGGGGTCGTGGGCGCGTTTGCCGCGAGCCTTGCGGCGGGGCGGCTGATGCGCCTTTCGGCCGCGCAGCTCGCGGGCGCGCAGGGCGTCGCGCTCTCCTTCGCGAGCGGGAGCCTGCAGTTCATGGAGGACGGCGCCTGGACCAAGCGCATCCATCCCGGCTGGGCGGCGGCCTGCGGCATCACGGCCGCGGCGCTCGCCGCCGGCGACATCCCCGCGCCGCGCGAGGCCTACGAGGGGCGCTTCGGCCTGTATCGCAGCCACCTGCCGCCGGCCGCGCTCGCGGCCTGCGATTTCTCGCTCGCCACCGCGGGCCTGGGCGAGCGCTGGGAGCTCGAGAACGTGGCGGTGAAGCCTTACCCGGCCTGCCACCTCCTGCACGGCTGCGCGGAGGCGGCGAGCGCGCTGCACGAGGCGGGCGTGGACGCGGCGAGCGTGCGCTCGATCCGCGCGCTGGTGCCCGCGGGCGTGGTCAAGCAGGTGTGCGAGCCGCTCGCCGCGAAGCGCCGGCCGAAGAGCGACTACGACGCGAAGTTCAGCCTCCCCTACGCGGTGGCGAGCGGCCTCGCGCGCGGGCGCTTCGGCTTCGCCGAGCTGCGGGCCGAGGCGATCGCCGAGCCGCGCATCCGGGCGCTGATGGACAAGGTGGAATACGCGGTGGACGAGGCGGCCGAATTTCCGCGCTACTACGGCGGCGAGGTCGTGGTCGCGCTGGAGGACGGCCGCACGCTGAATCACCGGGTGACGGTCAATCGCGGCAACCCCGAGCGGCCGCTCGCGAACGCCGAGGTCGAAGCGAAGTTCCTCGAGAACTGCGCGCTCACGCTCGATGCCGCCGCGGCGCGCGGGATCCGCGACGCCGTGCTCGGCGTCGAGTCGCTCGCGAACGCGGCGCAGCTGGAAGCGGTCCTTTCCGGCGATGAATAGCCTGCCGCTCGCGGGCCTGCGCGTGCTCGCCGTGGAGCAGTACGGCGCGGGGCCTTTCGGCACGACTTACCTCGCCGATCTCGGCGCGGAAGTGATCAAGGTCGAGAATCACAAGGACGGCGGCGACGTCGGCCGCGAGGTCGGGCCGCATTTCTTCGGCCCGGGCGACAGCCAGTTCTTCCAGACCTTCAACCGCAACAAGAAGAGCTTGACGCTCGATCTCAAGCATCCCGAGGGCCAGGCGGCGTGGCGCGCCCTGGTGAAGACCGCAGACGCGACGCTCGACAACCTGCGCGGCGACCAGCCCGCGAAGCTCGGCCTCAGCTACGAGGCGCTGAAAGACGCCAACCCGCGCATCGTCTGCGCGCACCTTTCGGCCTACGGGCGCGAAGGCTCGCGCAGGAGCTGGCCGGGCTACGACTACCTGATGCAGGCCGAAGCCGGCCACATGTCGCTCACCGGCGAGCCGGAGGGCCCGCCGGCGCGCTGCGGACTGTCGGTGGTGGACATGATGACCGGCCTTGCGGCGGCCTTCGGCCTGCTCGCCGGAGTGCTGCGGGCGCGAGAGAGCGGCACGGGCATGGACGTGGACACCTCGCTCTTCGACGTGGCGCTGCACAACCTCAACTACCCGGGCACGTGGTTCCTCAACGGGGGCGCGGTCACCGGGCGCGCGCCGCGCTCGGCGCACCCGAGCCTCGTGCCGAGCCAGCTCTACCGCACGCGCGACGGCTGGATCTTCATCATGTGCAACAAGGAGAAGTTCTGGCGCATCCTCGCCGCAGCGCTCGGCAGGCCGGAATGGGCCGACGAACCCGACTTCGCCACGTTCAGGGCGCGCCTCGCCAACCGCGAGCGCCTCACGCGGATGCTCGACGAGGCGCTCATGGCGCGCGGCACCGCCGAGTGGATCGAGCGCTTCGCCGGCAAGGTGCCGGCCGCGCCGGTCTACGACGTGGCGCAGGCGCTGCAAAGCGGTTTCGTAACGGAGCGCGCGAGCATCGCCGAGTACGCCTACCCGGACGGGCGCGCCGCGCGCATGGTCGCCTGCCCGATCCGCATCCCGGGCGCGGCGCAGCCGGCGCGCGCGGCGCCGCGCATGGGCGAGCACACCGACGCGCTGCTGCGCGAGGCGGGCTACAGCGACGAGCGCATCGCGGCGCTGCGCGCCGCGGGCGTGATCTAGCCGGCGGGCGCTGCCTGCCGCCTGCGCCCGTACCAGTAGGACATCAGCTCGAGCGCGAGCCACGCCGCGCCCGCGCAGGCGACCAGCGCGATCTCGGCCGCGCGCCAGCCCCACTGCTCGACAATCATGGAGAACAGCGTGGGCGCGGCCGCGTTGACGATCAGCACCGGGGTGGCGATCAGCCCGAGCACGGTGGCGTAGCCGGTCGCGCCGAAAAGCGCCAGCGGCAGCGCGCCGCGCACGATCGTGATCACGCCCTGCGAGGCGCCCATCAGCAGCGTGAAGGCGAGCACCAGCGCGAAGCTGCCGCCCGCGGCGACGAGCAGCAGGAACGAGAGCGGCAGCAGGCCGACCGCGATGCGCGCCACCGTGATCGAGCGCAGGTTCTGCGCGAACAGGATCTCCACGACGCGGCCCCCGAACTGCGCGAATCCCTTCATCGAGGCGACCCATACCGCGGTGGCGGTGGCGAGACCCGCGGCCTCGAGCAGCGGCACGAGCTGCACCGTGACCACGCCGAAGACGAAGGCGTTGAACGACATGACGAGCGCGAACAGCGCCATCGCGAGCTTGCGCGCCGCGCCCTCGAGCGGCGGGCCGTCGCGCGCTTCCTGCGCGGCGCCGCGCCTGTCCTCGTGCCTCGCCGCCTCGTGGCGCGCCAGGCCGAGCCAGTTGAGCGGCAGGCACACCGCGAGGTTGATGACGGCGAAGATGGCGAGCGTCTGGCGCCAGCCCGCGGCCTCGTTCAGGTAGTGGCCGATCACCCAGAACACGGTGGAGGCGAAGGCGCCGAACAGCGTCAGGTACGAGATCGCGAGCCGCCCGCGCGAGGGCACGACCTGCACCAGCGCCGCGAACGCGGCGTCGTAGAGGCAAAGGCGCATCGCGACCCCGAGGAAGGCCCACACCGCGAGGTAGGCGGCCTCCGAGGTGGCGAGCGCAAGCGCGTACAGGCCCGCCGAGACCAGCACCGTGCCGAGCACCATCACCGGCCGCGCGCCATGCCGGTCGATGGCGCGGCCGACGGAGGGCGAGACCACGCCCATCGCGAGCAGCGCCACGGTGAAGCCGAAGTACACCAGGCTCGTGCTCCAGCCCGTATCGTGCGCGATCGGGCCCGCGAGCACGCCCAGGCAGTAGTAGCTCGTGCCCCAGGCGGTGATCTGCGCCACGCCCAGCGCGCACACCGCCCCAAGCAGCGGATCTCGTTGTCGGCTTGCTGTGATTGGCTAGCTCAGCTCGATATCGCGCAGGACCTCGTCGCTCTCGAGCGCGATCTCGTTCTCGATGGCCAGGCCGCATCCCGGGCAGCAGAACCGCCTGAAGCGCGGCAGCGGGTCGATGAAGCGCCTCGGGTCGCCGACGATCGGGTTCGAGGCCTCGATCGGCAGGTCGTTGCGCACGCAGCGCGACTTGTAGTTGCCGGCGAGCGGCCCGAGATCGGCCGCGCACCGGGCGCAGGAGTAGCGGCTGCCGCGCACCGCGAGGTTCTCGGAAGCGAGGAAGCGCGCCTTGCCGCCGAGCTTCCGCGCCTCGAGGCGCGAATCCGCGATTCTCTGCCTGCGCAGCCGCTCGCGCTCGGCCGCGGTGGCCCGGGAATCGCCGGGCACCACGCCGTAGATCTCGCGCGCCGCCTGCTCCGACACGTCGCCGTTGGCGACATCGGCCTCGACCTTCCGCGGATCGCGCTCGAGCGGATCGCCGAAGCCGCCCGCGGCCGACCAGAGCACCGCATAGACGTCGGCAGGGTTTTGCACGAAGTCCTGCTGGCGAAGCTGCAGCTCCTCCCTGTTCCCGGACAGTTCATCAATATCGCCGACCATCGACGAATCCTTGAGCTTCTCGAGAATATTCGAGTTCCTCAGGAACCGGTAGCGGTTCACCGCGCCCGGGTAGCCGCCCATCATGCCGCTCGAGGTCGGGATCGCGTTTCCCGAGGAAAGCGTGTCCTGCGTGATCGAGCCGGTGCGGTGCGGGATGAAGCAGGACTCGGCCGAGAGCCCGCCGCGCCACTTCCCCGCGCCGCCGGAATCGGCGATTTCCTTGCGGTACAGGAACAGGACCGGAAAGCTCTGCTCGGTGTGCTCCACGTTCGGCAGCTTGCAGATCGGCGTCCTCGACTGGCCGCCCGTCGAGATGCCGTCGGCGTGCGAGAAGGCGCCGATCGCGCCGCCGATCGGGTCGACCAGGATGTAGCCGTAGCGCTCGCCCCACTGGTCGACGCCGCGGAAAATCGTCGCCGGCCACTGGCTGGTGCCGCCGATGCACATGATGTCGCGGCGCAGCTCGGGGTCGGGGTAGAGCATCTTGGAGAGCACGTTGTAGGCCGGGTAGACCGAGATCTCCATGCACTGCACCGGCGCGGTGGACACCGAGGCGGGAAAGTCGGCGCAGTTGAGCGTGCCGGGCGTGGGGTTGAACTCGACGTGGCGCAGCGCGCCGCCCACCGCGTAGTACTGCTCCCAGCACATCAGCTCGTTCAGCGCCACCATGATCGCGCCGCGCCAGCCCGAGTAGGTGGCGTTGATGCCGCCCGCCTGCGGGTCGGTCCCTTCGTTCTCGAACACCAAACGGTTCTTTTGCTTTTTTAGGGTCAGAACAACCCTGTGCGCCTGGCGGTCTCCCGGCCGGCAGCACTCGACGTAGGTGCGGTCGCGCCAGACGCCGTCGGGCAGGCGCGCGAGCTTCTTCAGGAACGCGCGCTCGCCGTCGCCGATGATCTTCTTCATCACGCCCTTGACCGTCTCGGCGCCGTATTTTTTCACCAGCGACAGGATTCTTTCCCTGGCCGTCATGTTTCCCGCCAGTTGCGCGCGGAAGTCGAGCGCCACTGCCGATGGTTTTCTTGAACTCCTCAAATACAATTCTTCGATGTCGCGGCGAATCTCGTTGCCTTCGACGATCTTCACCGGCGGGATCAGGATGCCCTCGTCGAACGCGTCGCGCGCCGAGGGGCAGAAGCTCCCCGGGGTGATGCCGCCGATGTCGTACTGGTGCAGGCAGTTGGTCACCCAGCAGAACAGCTCGCCTTTCCAGAACACCGGGCAGAGCAGCATCACGTCCATCTGGTGCGCGGCGCCGACCCAGGGATCGTTGGCGAGGAACATGTCGCCCTCCCGTATCCCGGGGTTGTCGCTGCGGTACTCGAGCGTCCACTTCACCTGCGTGTCGGTGACCCCGGACATGTACTGCATGTACGGGCCGAAATAGACGAACTCGGCGTCCTCGGTGAGGATCGAGGGGTTGAGGTCGAGCGCGTACATCGCCACCGGCGACCCCGAGAGGCGCTGGATCGTCGCGCCGTGCTCCTCGTTCACGTTCCACAGCGCGTGGCGCACCACCTCGAACGTCACTGGGTCGATGGCTTTCGCTTTTCTCGTATGTAGTTTGAGTTTCCTCGAGATCGAAAGCTTCTTCGGCGGCACGTAGCCTCTCGCCCTGCCGTCGAAAGCGACACCTTTCAATTCGCTGACCTTGCTCATCGCTTCCCCGGCCACACGCCTTTTCTCTCCAGCTCGGCCATCGACTCCTTCGTGAACTCGGCGCTCGGCGCGTTGCCGCCGATGACGAACATGAGGATCGAGTATTTCTTCTTCGATCCTTTCGTGACGTTCATGAAGCGCCGCGAGGCGCCGGGCGGGAAGGAGATCACGTCGAAAGGCTTGAGATCGACGTGCTCGAGCCTGCCCTTCCTGTTCTGCCAGCTCGCGCGCCAGGTGCCGGTCATGGCGATGAAGGTCTCGTTGGTGTCGTGGTTGTGCAGCATCGGCCCGCGCCCGGGCAGCGCGCGGCAGTAGCCGAGGTTGAAGCCTTCCGAGATCTTGATCGCCGCCATGCGCGCCGCCTTCTCGCCCACCGGCGACTGCTTGCCGCCGCGCTCGACTTTCGGCGGCTGGAAGCCGATCACGTTGTAGAGAATGCGCTCGCAGCCGGGCATGCGGCTGTCGGGCAGCCCGCCGTCGAAGCCCTTCAGCTTCCGGAAGCGCGCGACGCGCTTCATCATCTCCCTGCGGCTCACTCCCCGGCGGGGCAGCGTTTCACGGTAGCTCATGCGTTCCTCCTCGCCCAGTATGCAAAGGTGCCGCGCACGATCGAGGGTTGCAGCAGGAAGTCGCGCGCTTCCTCGGCGAGCTCGGGCCTGACTTCCTTGCAGCCGCCGGCCGCCATCGCGCGCAGCTGCATCCTCGCCGCGCGCTCGAAGAAGACCGCGAGATAAGTCGCCTCCTCGATCGAGGCGCCCGCCGCGAGCAGGCCGTGGTTCGCGAGCAGGATCGTCTTCGCGCTGCCGAGCGCGCCCGAGATGATGCGGCCCTCGTCATCCGCGACCGGCACCCCCGGCCACTCGGGCAGGTGCGCCGTGCCGTGCAGCATTGCGCCGTCCATGTGAATCGTCTTCAGCGGCTTGCCGGTCGCGGCGAGCGCGGAGGCGTAAGGCGCGTGCGTGTGGATGATCGCCTGCACGTCGGGGCGCTTGCGGTAGATCCAGACGTGAAAGCGCACCCCGGGATTCGCGCGCCCGCCCGAGAGCGGCGCCAGGTCCTCGTCCACGAGCACCATGCGCTCCGCGGTCGCCTCCTCGAACCCCACCCCGAACTGCAAGGTCCACCAGGCGCCGGGCCGCTCCGCGCGCGCGGTCACCTGCCCCGCCAGCCCCGATTCGTGCCCCTCGCGGCCGAGGATGCGGCAGG
>JBFLYF010000002.1:29699-35468 GCA_040756795.1 Pseudomonadota bacterium | reverse complement strand
TGCCAGATCCAGACCGATCGCCTTAAGCTTCATAGTGGACGCCCCCCTCGTGTGAGCTGGTTGAAGACACTTCCACTCTGGCACAACGATGCCGTAACGGGAGGGGGCGTCCATCCCATCGGGTTTTTCCTGTCCTAACTTCGAAGCTGGGCGACTTTTTTTTCCGAAAGCCCGTTCACCGCGAGCTTCATGCCGATCGACTTCCAGTGCTCGGATTCGGTCTCGAGCGCCGCGGCGGTGAGCGGGTTTTCCTCGAGCCAGGCCTGCGGCAGGTCGATCGCGTAGCCCGCCTCGTCGCCCGCGACGCGCAGCAGCGGAAACTTCGTCTCCGTGCGCCGGCGCAGCACGAGCGCGGCGAGGCGCAGCGCGAAGACCAGCGTCCAGTCGCCGCCCTCCAGCCCCTCGTCCTGCATCTTGCCGAGCTTGCCGCGGTGCGCGAGCACGATGCGCGCGAGGCGCTGCTGCTCCATCTTCGAGAAGCCGGGCATGTCGGCGTTGGAGAGGATGTAAGCCGAGTGCTTGTGGTACTGCGCGTGCGCGACCGAGAGGCCCACCTCGGCAAGCCGCGCCGCCCAGTCGAGGAGGAGACGATCTTGCTCTGGATCTTCTTTTTCCTTGCTTATCGAATCGAAAATTCCAAGAGCGAGCAGCCTGACCCTCTCCACCTGCACGGCGTCGACGTGGTAGCGGCGCATGAACTGCGCCACCGTCGCCTCGCGCATGTCGTGGTGCTGCACGCGGCCCAGCAGGTCGTAGAGCACGCCGTGGCGCAGCGCGCCCTCCGAGACCGCCATCGTCTCGATGCCGAGCTCGTCCATCGCCGCCATCATGATGGCGACGCCCCCGGGGAGCACCACCGACCGGTCCTTGCGCAGCCCGGCGATGCGCCCGGGCTCCGCGCGCTCGTGCTTGATCAGGAGGCTCCTCAGGCGGTCCAGCCCCTCGCGCGTGATGCCCTGCTCGGCGAAGCCGTTCTCGCGCAGGATCCCTTCCAGCGCGCGCGCGGTGCCCGAGGAGCCGATCGCCTCCTCCCAGCCGGCCGAGCGGTACTCGCGCGCGATGCCGGCGAGCTCCTGGCGCGCGGCGAGCTCGGCCTTCTTCATGCGCGACTTCTCGATGCGGCCTTCGGGAAAGTAGGCGAGGCTGTAGCTCACGCAGCCCATGTAGAGCGATTCGGTGAGCAGCGGCTCCAGGCCCAGGCCTACGATGAGCTCGGTCGAGCCGCCGCCGATGTCGACCACCAGGCGCCGGTAGGGCGGCCGCTGCGGCGCGGGCGGCGTGGTGTGCGCGACGCCCAGGTAGATCAGCCGCGCCTCCTCGCGCCCCGCGATCACCTCGATCGGGAAGCCGAGCGCGGCGCGCGCGTCGCGCAGGAACTGCGGCGCGTTCTTCGCCACGCGCAGCGTGTTGGTGCCGACCGCGCGCACCGCCTGCCGCGGCAGCCCGCGCAGGCGCTCGCCGAAGCGCCCCAGAGTCTCCAGCGCCCGCGCCTGCGTGGCGCGGTCGATGCGTTTTTCCGACGTGAGCCCGGCCCCGAGGCGCACCACTTCGCGCAGCGAGTCGAGCGAGTAGATCTGGCCCTCGACCACCCGGCCGACCTGCAGGTGAAAGCTGTTCGAGCCGAGGTCGACGGCGGCGAGCAGGTCGGGACGGGCCATGAACTCAAGAACTTAGCACCGCGGCAGGGCGCGGGCAAACGCGCTTTTCATGCGGCTGAAACGTTTTCGGGGTAGAAGTGGTGTAGCCTCTTTTTTCCGATCCCCCGGCATCTCCCGATGGTCAAGAAGAACCTCACGGCGTCGCATTTTCTGAATCGCGAGCTCGGCCTGCTCGAGTTCAACCGCAGGGTGCTCGCGCTCGCCGCGGACGAGCCGGTGCCGCTGCTCGAGCGGCTGCGGTTCCTCTGCATCGTCTCCTCCAACCTCGACGAGTTCTTCGAGATCCGGGTGGCGGGGCTGAAAGAGCAGATCAAGCTCGGCGTCAAGGAAGCCGGGCCCGACGGCCGCGGGCCGGCGCAGGTGTTCGAGCTGGTCACGGCGCAAGCGCGCGCCCTGATCGGCGAGCAGTACCGGCTGCTGAACGGCGTGCTGCTGCCCGCGCTCGCCAAGCAGGGGGTGATCTTCCCCAAGCGCGAGGAATGGAGCGAGCCGCAGCGCGCCTGGATCCGCGACTACTTCATGCGCGAGCTGCTCCCCGTGCTGACGCCGATCGGCCTCGATCCCGCGCACCCGTTCCCGAAGGTGCTGAACAAGTCGCTCAACCTCGCCATCGAGCTCGAGGGCCGCGACTCCTTCGGCCGCAAGTCGCGCGCCGCGATCGTGCAGGCGCCGCGCGCGCTGCCGCGCCTGATCCGGCTGCCCGGCGACATCGCCGGCGCCGAGTACGCGTTCGTGTTCCTCTCCTCGATCCTGCACGCGCACGTCGACGAGCTCTTCTCGGGCATGGAGGTGCGCGGCTGCCACCAGTTCCGTGTCACGCGCAACTCGGACCTGTTCGTAGACGAGGAAGAGATCAAGAACATGCGCATCGCCATCCAGGGCGAGCTGCTGCAGCGGCACTTCGGCAACGCCGTGCGCCTGGAGGTGGCCGACACCTGCCCGCCGCCCATGGCCGAGTTCCTGCTGCAGCAGTTCGGGCTGGCGGAGACGGACCTCTACCGGGTCGACGGCCCGGTGAATCTCTACCGCCTGCGAGAGGTGACCGACCGCGTCGAGCGGCCGGAACTCAAGTACCCGGCGTTCCTGCCGGCGGTGCCGGCGGCCTTCGCCGGGCAGCGCGACATCTTCCCGGTGCTCGCCAGGCAGGACGTGCTGCTGCACCATCCCTACGAGTCGTTCCTGCCGGTGATCGACTTCATCCGCACCTCGGTCACCGACCCGCGCGTCATCGCGATCAAGCAGACGGTGTACCGCACCGGCACCGACTCCGAGCTGATGGAGATCCTGATCGAGGCCGCCAAGCGCGGCAAGGAAGTGACGGTGGTGGTCGAGCTGCTGGCGCGCTTCGACGAGGAAGCCAACATCAACTGGGCCTCGCGCCTGGAAGAGGTCGGCGCGCACGTCGTCTACGGCGTGGTCGGCCACAAGACGCACTGCAAGATGGCGCTCGTGGTGCGGCGCGAGGACGGGCCGCAGGGCAGCGTGCTGCGGCGCTACGCGCACCTCGCCACCGGCAACTACCATCCGAGGACCGCGCAGCTCTACACGGACTTCGGCCTGATGACCGCGAACGAGGAGATCTGCGCCGAGGTGAACGAGGTCTTCAAGCAGCTCACCGGCCTGGGCAAGTCGAGCCGCATGAAGCACCTGTGGCTCTCGCCCTTCACGCTGCACAAGCGCGTGGTCGCCGCGGTGAGAAACGAAGCGCGCCTCGCCAAGGAAGGCAAGCCCGCGCGCATCATGGCGAAGATGAACGCGCTGCTCGAGCCCGAGCTGATCGAGGAGCTCTACGCCGCCTCGCAGGCGGGGGTGCAGACCGATCTGCTGGTGCGCGGCGTGTGCGCGCTGCGCCCCGGGGTCGCGGGCCTGTCGGACAACATCCGCGTGCGCTCGGTGGTGGGGCGGTTCCTCGAGCACGCGCGCGTGTTCTACTTCCTAAACGAGGGCGCCGAGGACGTGTACCTGTCGAGCGCCGACTGGATGGACCGCAACTTCTTCCGCCGCATCGAGCTCGCCTTCCCGGTGCGCGACCCGGCGCTGAAGAAGCGCGTCATCAACGAAGGGCTGCAGGCCTACTTCGAGGACGCGGGCCAGGCCTGGGTGATGAACTCCGAGGGCGCCTACGAGGCGCCGGGGCCGCGCCGCGGCCGCTCGCGCCCGGTGCAGGAGGAGCTGCTGCGCGCGGTCGCGCCGGCGGCCTGAGCCGAGCATTGCGCTTCGGCCACGCGTGCTAGATTCGTGGCCCGATGGAGCAGAGTCCCTACAAGGGCAAGACCGGCCTCGCGCGCCTCGTCAACGCCACGCGCTATTCGCTGCACGGCTTCGCCGCGGCGGCGCGCCACGAGGACGCGTTCCGCCAGGAGCTGATCCTCGCCGCGGCGCTCGTGCCCCTCGGCCTGTGGCTCGGCGGCTCGGGCGTCGAGCGTGCGCTGCTCGTAGGCAGCGTGCTGCTGGTGCTGGTGGTCGAGCTCCTCAACTCCGCGGTCGAGGCGACGGTGGACCGCGTGTCGCTGGATGACCACAGCCTCGCCAAGCGCGCCAAGGACATCGGCAGCGCCGCGGTGATGCTCTCGCTCGTCAACGTCGGCGTGGTCTGGCTGCTGGTGCTGCTGTAACCGCCCTTTAACCGTTTCGTCACCGAAGTTTCACATGCGCGCGGCATGGTGCGCGCAGCGTGGACGCGATGCGCATCGCCATGGTGACCGAGACCTACCCGCCGGAGGTGAACGGCGTGGCGCGCACCATCGCGCTCGTCGCAGCGGGCCTGCGCGCGCGCGGGCATGATCTCCGGCTGGTGCGGCCGCGCCAGGGCCCGGGCGACCGGCCGCTCGCCGAGCCGGGCTATCGCGAGCTGCTCGTGCCGGGATTCCGTATCCCGCGCTATCCGCAGCTGCGCATGGGCCTGCCTTCGAGAGCGCGCCTGGCGCGTGCCTGGGCGGAGGAGCGGCCGGACATCGTGCATATCGCGACCGAAGGACCGCTCGGCGGATCGGCGCTCGCCGCGGCACGAACGCTCGGCATCCCGGTCGCCAGCGACTTTCACACCAACTTCCATGCCTACAGCGCGCACTACGGCTTGGGCGCGCTGGCGCGGGCGGTGATGGCGTACCTGCGGCGCTTTCACAACCGGGCCGATTGCACGCTGGTGCCGACCGACGAGATGGCCGGGGAGCTCGCGCGCCGCGGCTTCGAGCGCCTGCGCGTGGTGGGGCGGGGCGTCGACTCCGAGGTGTTCAGCCCCGCGAGGCGCTCGGCGGCGCTGCGCGCCTCCTGGGGCGCGGGCGAGGACACGCCGGTGGCGCTCTGTGTGGGCCGCTTCGCGCCGGAGAAGAACCTGCCGCTCGTGCTCGACGCCTACCGCGCCATGCGCGCGGCGCGCCCAAACGTGCGCCTGGTGCTGGTCGGCGACGGGCCGCTCGCCGAATCGTTGCAGCGCGAGGGCATCGGCTGCGTGATCGCCGGGCGCAAGGTGAACGGCGAGCTCGCCGCGCACTATGCCTCGGCGGACATCTTTCTCTTTCCCAGCGTCACCGAGACCTTCGGCAACGTGACCATCGAGGCGATGGCGAGCGGCCTCGCGGTTCTGGCCTACGACTATGCGGCCGCGCGCCAGCACATCGCGCACGGGCGCTCGGGCCTGCTCGCGCCGCTCGGCGACCGCGCCGCCTTCATCGGCCACGCCGCGGCGCTCGTCTGCGATCCGGGCCGCATTCGCGCGCTCGGGCGCGAGGCGCGCGTCGCCGCCGAGCCGCTCACCTGGCAGCGCGTGACCGCCGATTTCGAGGCGGTGCTGCTCGAGTCCATTGCGGCGCGCGCGACCCCGGTGCGCGAAGGCCATGCCGCGGCTTGACGCCACGCTCGAGACGCTCCGGCGCTGGGACGAGCGCGCCTGCGCGCGCCTCAACCGCGCGATCCGCGTGCGCGCGCTGCTGCACCTGTTCCGCGCCGCGAGCTGGCTCGGCGACGGGGTCTTCTGGTACGCGCTGATGCTCGTGCTGCTGCTCGCGCACGGCACCGAGGCGGTGCCCGCCGTGCTGCACATGGCGGGCGTCGGCGCCGCCTGCACGCTGCTGTATCGGCTGCTCAAGAAAGGCACGCTGCGGCCGCGGCC